>NZ_JBQKME010000011.1:0-82403 GCF_052115865.1 Fundicoccus sp. Sow4_H7
TGTTAAAGAAGATGGCCTAATAGAACGAACTAAATTATAGTACAAAAATAAGCCAGTATGCTTGAAACATACTGACCTAGTTTTGTTACCAACATCAAAAATTGAAGAACCAAAATACTAGCGAATATTTATTAATTTATTCGCTAGTTTTTTATTTTATTTAATTAATTATTATCCTAATTTTGTAATAAGGTTCATATGAGCGTCAACCGCTGTTTGTAAGAACGTTACTGTATCTTCACGAACTAATTTACCATTCTCATCAAATAAATCTTGAGAATTTGCTAAGTATACTTCTGGTTGTTGTACAGTTGGCATATTTAAGAAAGCTAATGATTGACGTAAGTGGTGGTTCGCACCAAATCCGCTAATACCAGAAATTGATTGGCTAGCCACTAATGCAGGTTTACCTGACCAAACATTTTCACCCCAAGGACGTGACGCAACGTCTAATGCATTTTTTAATGCAGCTGGAATTGAACGGTTATGTTCTGGTGTTACAAATAAGATTGCATCTTTTTCTGCAACTTTAGCACGAAAATCTTTGTAAACTTGTGGGCTATCTTGATCATAATCTTGGTTATATAATGGTAAGTTTGCAATCTCTAAAAATTCTACCTCTACATCTGATGGGTATAAATCTGCTATTGCTTTTGCTACCATACCTGAGAAACTGTTATTACGGATACTACCTACTACTACACCTAATTTTGTCATATGAAAAACTCCTTTTTCGCTAAATTACAAATATCATTCAAATACTTGTTGTAGTATTATCATACATCATACAATTCCATAAAACAAGAAAAATGTTTCTAATTCTAAATAATTTTTGTTAAGTTTTTATTAAGCCGATTATGCAACTTGATAATCCTATATTACTAGTTTTTATTGAACTTACTTAAATATTCACTAATTATTCTCATTTATTTTTAATAAATCGTTTGACATTTTAATTTACTTTGATATTATTTAACTCAAGTAATAAATTTGGGGGGTAAGATATATGGAAAAGCAGCAAAACATAAAATGTTACTTACATAATATTCAAACTCAATTATATTACTTTAGCTATTTTAGATAGTTTGTATTTACATTCATTGTAGATACAGGCAAAACTCTTCGTTTGTATCTATGATGGCTAAAGCACATTTGCTTGTCCCCAGCCACATAGAATATCATATTCTAAATGGCTGAAGCGTAGATATTTATTTATACACTAACACGCTCATTTAGTATGATATTACTGATTGAGCGTTTTTTTGTTGTTGCTAAGTTACTTGTTAATTAGGAAAGGTGAAGAAAATGTTAAAAAATACTAAAAAAATTTTATTTAGCCTGATAGGAATTATTTGTATATTTTTAAGTTTCAATTTTTTACATCAAACGGTTGAAGCTCAAGATGTTATAACGATTGGTATTTCTGGACAAACGAAACCACTAAATTATTTTGAAGATAATGAACTCACTGGTTTTGAAATTGATATGTTAAATGAAATTAATCAGCGGTTAGATTCCGTCGAGTTTGAATTTGTGACGACAGAATTTGCATCCCTATTTGCTGGACTTGATTCTGGTCAATTTGATATTGTGGCTAATAATCTGGGTGAAAATGATGAGCGCCGTGAGAAATTCTTATTCTCACTCTATCCTTATGTCATTACACATAATGTGATTATCACACAAACTGATCAGGCAGATAATTTAACAATGGAAGATATGGCTGGTATGTCATTTGGTGTTGTAACAGCCTCGCCACAATCGATGTTCCTCGAAGCATGGAACCAAGAAAATCCCGACTTAGCTGTTGATATTCGCTATGTTGATTCTGACCCATCAAATATTATCCGAGATGTGCATAGCGGCCGCTTTGACGCTACCATATACGCGACAACCTACTTAAATGATGTTCAACAAACCTTTGGTATTGAGTTGAAATCTCACTTTATTGAAAATGAGGATGCTATCAATCCTCCGGGATCATACTTAATGTACCGTAAGGAAAATTTAGATTTACGTAACGAAATCGATAAAGTACTTGCCGATATGCGTGAAGATGGTACATTATCAGAAATCTCATTGAAATACTTTGGCCAAGATGACACCGAATTATCACAGGCAATCATCGATAAAAACGATAAGATAAATCGAGTAAATATCACTGAATCAACCCCAGTTGGGGAAGAAAAAGTAGTAACGGTAGGGACATCTGGTCAAACAAAACCGTTAAATTATTTTGAAGATAATAAACTAACTGGTTTCGAAATTGATTTATTAACAGCTATTGACGAACGTTTAGACAACATTACTTTTGAATATGAAATTACAGAATTTGCGTCACTATTTGCAGGTCTAGATTCAGGCCAGTTTGATTTAGTGACGAATAACCTAGGTGAAAATGAAGAACGAAGAGAAAAATTCCTCTTCTCACTTTATCCTTATGTAATTACGCATAATGTCATAATCACCAACACAGAACAAGCTGATGATTTAACGATGGAAGATATGGCAGGCATGTCATTTGGAGTTGTTACAGCCTCTCCTCAATCCATGTTTCTTGAAGCGTGGAATGAAGAAAATCCAGACCTAGCAGTCGATATTCGTTATGTGGATTCAGATCCGTCAAATATTATTCGTGATGTTCATAATGGACGCTTTGATGCAACAATTTATGCAACAACTTACTTAAATGATGTTCAAGAGACATTTGGAATTGAATTAAAATCTCACTTTATTGAAAATGAAGATGCAATAAATCCTCCTGGTTCTTACTTTATTTATAGACAGGATGAAGTAGAATTAAGGGATCAAATGGATGCAGTGATTGCAGAGTTAAGAGAAGATGGAACATTGGCTGCTATTAGCCAAAAATACATGGGACAAGATGATACGCAATTAACGGACGGGATTATCGCACGTAATGATCAATTCGAAGAAGAACGGTTAGCCCAAAGTGATATCGAATCAACGCAATTGGTTAATCAATCTGTATCAAACACTTCGACTACTGATGGTAAAATTTTTGCGCCAGAAATTATTCCAGAAATTTTGCCAACTATTTTAGAAAAATTACCTATTACCTTATTAATGACTTTGGTTTCTATGATTATTGGTTTAGTCTTAGGCTTCCTTATTGCCTTAATTAAGATATACGATATACCTGTCCTAAAACAATTAGCATCAATATTTGTATCCTTTATGCGCGGAACGCCACAATTGGTACAGTTATTCCTAGCATATTATGGTTTCCCATTGATTGTTGCTTGGTTAAATCAACAAATCAATACAAACATTAATGTCAACAACATCCCTGCCCTACTTTATGTCTTTATAGCATTTGGACTTAATGAAGCAGCTTATAATTCGGAAACTATACGTGCTGCTATACTATCTGTTGATAAAAGTGAAATCGAAGCAGCTAAATCCATTGGACTTACGAATCGTCAAACCATGACCCGGATTATTTTACCGTCTGCTATGATTGTCGCTATTCCAAACTTAGGAAATAGCTTAATTAGCTTATTAAAAGGTACATCATTAGCCTTTACTGTTACGGTTATCGATATTATGGGACAAGCACGTATCATTGCCGGAAGTAACTTACGTTTCTTCGAAGCTTATATTGCGGTATCACTCATCTACTGGCTATGTTGTATCGTTATTGAAAACATTGTCAAATGGATTGAGAAAAAATTAAATGTCAACATGATTGATGAAAGCAGTATTCAACATGATGATGATAATTTGATTGTAACGACAGAATCAAAATAGGAGGAGTTCTTTATGTTAAAACTAGAAAACTGGTCCAAAAGTTATGGGAATCACTTAGTATTAGATGATATTAATATTGAAGTACCGACTGGAAATGTCTTAACCATTATTGGTTCGAGTGGATCGGGTAAATCTACCTTGCTCAGAACGATAAACTTCTTGGAAAAACCAAATAAAGGCACCATTCATATAGGAGACATCAACCAAGAAGTGAGCCATATACCTGAAAAAGAGATATTTAAAATTCGCAGACAAACAGCCATGGTTTTTCAAAATTATGCCCTGTTTTCAAAAAAGACTGCTCTTGAAAATGTTATGGAACAATTACTCATGGTTCAAAAGCTCCCTAAAAATGAAGCGAAAGAATTAGCCGAAAATTATTTAGAATTAGTTGGTATGTCTGATAGAGCCAACTACTATCCCAATCGCTTATCGGGTGGTCAACAACAAAGGGTAGGTATTGCACGAGCCTTAGCCATTCAGCCCGAAGTGATTTTGTTCGATGAACCAACCTCAGCCCTAGACCCCGAAATGGTTAGTGGAATACTCGAGTTAATCCATAAAGTAGCTCATCAAAAAACCACGATGATATTGGTGACCCATGAAATGAATTTTGCCAAACAAGTTTCTGACCAAGTTATTTTCTTAGATAAAGGCGTTATTTTAGAACAAGGAACACCTGAACAAATTTTTGACAACCCGCAAATGGAACGTACGCAACAATTTATTCGTGGTTTTGGTGAAACGAGTTTTGCCATTTAATGACTGATAAAAAAATAACAGCTTCTCGCCACTAAAGGTTGAGAAGCTGTTATTTTTAATTTAAATAGGTATCGGCATCTAATATTTGATCAGGAAAACAAAATACATAACCTTGTTCTTTTAAATATGGGATGATGTAATCTAAGGTTTCAACATTTTCGAAATAAATATCATGCATTAAAACAATGGAACGCTGCTTAATTGTATTTATAATCTCATTGATAGTTTGATCTGAGTTTCGGTAATGCCAATCCAAAGAATCAATATTCCAAAAAATAGTTTGTAAGTCAGGAAACATATTTACGACCCGCATGCCACCATTTCCATAAGGCATTCGATAAAGAACTGGCATTTCTCCAGTCGCATTAAAAATAGCATCTTGTGTTCTATTCATTTCATGTCTGACTTCGTCATCCGATATCACACTAAAATTAGCGTGTGAATATGAATGATTACCTATTCTGTGACCTCTATCCAGAATCATTTGACTAATTTCAGGATATTTAACGACCTGACTCCCCAATTGAAAGAAAGTCCCTGGAACATCATGCTTATCCAAAATATCTAATATTGGTAAAGTTGCTTCACTCGGTCCATCATCAAAGGTTAAAGCAATTAAAGGACGATGATCAACTTCAGACCCTAATAGTTGAGCGGCTAGATCTTCATTTGAAAATATCTTATCATTCAAAGTTGTATCTTCATTTACGTAATCAACATTTTCATGGACAACTTCAGTAATTTGTTGAACAATGCCGTCATATTGCTCTTTTAACTCCGGCGTTTGTGGTTGATCTGCAATTTCTTCCAATAATGGTTGAACATTTGTTATTTCCTCCAAGGTCTGATGAATGGACTCAGTCGAAACATTTTGATCTATCTCACTAAAAGTCGAGTCAATCTTTTCAATTGTGGCAAGGGTATTTTCAGCATAGGCATATTTTTCATGCGCAGCTTTTAATAGGCGGTCTTCATTAAGCTTGTCACTATCAAAATAGTTTGGACACTCAAGATTGGATAGCGTTAACTCTGGATTTAGTTGATGATGGTCACTCACTTGATTGCCTACAATCATTGGCTCTTCAGCTGAGTAAATAGTGTTTAAATTTTCAATCATTGTATACTTTTTTTGAACATCATCAATGATACTACTAACTTCGTCGTCTTCTATATCAGAATACTTATTAGCTTTTTCATCGATTAGTTCCTGTGTAATATTGGCAGCAAGAAAATCATGTTGTTCATCAAAATATAATTGATTAATATCAGCTAAAGCATTTGAAATTAAATCTTCTTGTTCAATCGCTTTAACATCATACCATAAGTAAAAAAGCAGTAGTAAGTTAAGCACAATTAATAATAATCCAAAAATATATTTGTTAAGTTTATTCATTGATTTCATTTGCTAACCTTCTTTAATTACATATTTCTAATATATTTCCTTTTTCATCTTAGCATTCACTTGTCATAAATACTATGGAATAAAAAAAACATCATATAAAGTTCTAAAAATATTCATATACAACAATTGGTTGACTAAAATAGACTTAATTGATCTTCATCTGGTAAACCATTCAATACACCGTGTTCAGTTAAATATTCGATGATAGTTTTAGAAACTTTCCCTCTTTTTTGAACATCTTCCTTAGATAGAAATGGGGCTTCTTCTCTAGCTTTAATAATTTGTTGAGCAACAGATATACCTAAGCCAGGAATAGCTCTAAATGGTGGAATCAGAGTGTCCCCTTCAATGATAAAGTTTTCTGCATCTGATTTTTCGAGACTTACCATTTGGAACTTAAACCCTCGTTCAAGCATTTCATTCGCTACTTCTAATACAGTCACTAAGGTTTTTTCTTTTGGAGAAGCGTCTAAACCTTTACCATGAATTTCGCGAATTCTTCTTTTGACCATCTCTTTTCCTTGCGACATAGCAACTAAGTCAAAATCAACGGCACGAACAGAAAAATGAGCTGCATAGTGATATAAAGGATAATGGACTTTAAAGTAAGCAACACGTAAAGCCATTAAAACATAAGCAGTCGCATGAGCTTTCGGGAACATATATTTAATCTTTAGACACGATTCAATATACCATTCAGGCACCTTATGTTCACGCATAATCGCCTGCCAATCATCTGGAATCCCCTTCCCTTTACGGACACTCTCCATAATTTTAAATGCAACACCATCTTCAATACCATAATGTTGTAAAGTAACCATAATATCATCACGACAACCAATTACTTGCGCTAAAGGTGCAATTCCTTTTCGAATCAATTCTTGTGCATTCCCTAACCAAACGTCTGTACCATGAGATAGACCAGAAATTTGAAGTAATTCTGCAAAATTTTTCGGTTTAGACTCGGCTAACATTCCCCTTACAAAGCTTGTTCCAAATTCCGGAACACCTAAGGTCCCTGTTTCAGAAAAAATCTGCTCAGGTGTTACACCTAAAATCTCTGTTCCGCTAAAGATTTTCATAACATCTGGGTCTGTAGGAGGCAGTGTTTTCGGGTCAATGCCACTTAAGTCTTGTAACATACGAATATGGGTCGGATCATCGTGTCCCAGAATATCAAGTTTTAAAACATTATCATGAATCGAGTGGAAATCAAAGTGGGTCGTTTTCCATTCGGAATTAACATCATCAGCAGGATATTGGATAGGTGTAAAATCATAAACATCTAAATAGTCTGGAATAACAATAATTCCACCCGGGTGTTGCCCGGTTGTTTTTTTAACCCCTGTAATTCCTTTAGCTAAACGTTCTTTTTCAGCTTGTGGAATTTGTTGCGGTTCCACTTCTAAATACCCTTTTACATAACCAAAGGCCGTTTTTTCTGCAACAGTTGAGATTGTCCCAGCTCGATAAACATAATCTTCACCAAATAAATCCTTCGTGTAAGCATGAGCTTTTGGTTGATAATCGCCTGAGAAGTTCAAATCAATATCGGGTACTTTATCACCATAAAAACCAAGGAAGGTCTCAAACGGAATATCTTGTCCCTCATTTGATAATATATGACCACACTTAGGACAAGCCTTTTCCTCTAAATCATAACCTGATTTTACACTACCATCAGTGAAAAATTCACTAAATTGACAATGCGTACAATAATAATGCGGAGGTAAGGGATTAACTTCAGTAATACCTGTTAAAGTCGCGACTAAACTAGACCCAACCGAACCACGTGAACCAACCAAATACCCATCTTCATTACTTTTATGAACTAACTTTTGTGAAATCAAATAAATAACTGAGAATCCGTTAGAAATAATACTGTTTAATTCTTTTTCAATTCGATGCTCAACAATCTCAGGAAGTTCTTCCCCATACATTTCATGAGCCTTATCATAACTCAGTTTGCGGATTTCTTCGTCGGAACCTTCAATAATAGGTGTATAAAGTTTAGATTTAATTACTTCAACTTCATCAATTAAATCTGCTATTTTTTGCGTATTTTTGACAACTATTTCATAAGCTTTTTCTTCACCTAGAAAACTAAAATCCTCCAACATTTCATCCGTCGTTCTAAAATGAACTTCTGGCATCTCTAATTTTCGGTTAGCGTTAACTTTCATTGAACGATGCAAGATTTCACGATAAATACTGTCTTTTTCATCGAGATAATGTACATTTCCTGTCGCAACGACTGGTTTATTTTTTTCTTCACCTAAACGAATCATATTTTTAAGAATTTTTTCTAAATCTGCTTCATTACTAATCGTTTCATCCGCTATCAAAGGTTCATATACTGATTTAGGCTGAACTTCGATATAGTCATAATAATCGACTAGCTCAGCAGCTTCTTCGTAACCTTTTTGCATCATGGCAGTAAAGACTTCACCATCGTGACAAGCAGTTCCCACTAAAAGATTTTCTTTGTATTTATTTAATAAGCTACGAGGCACGCGTGGAACACGGTAGAAGTAATCTATATTTGATGCCGAAATAATTTTAAACAAACTTTTGAGTCCTTCTTGGTTTTTAGCTAAAATCGTCACATGAAAAGGACGTGATTGCTTATAACTTCCATTGCGTCCCATTTGATCATTTAATTGATTATGATGCGTCATATTAAAATCATTACGAGCTTGTTCAAGCAACTTCAGTAATATATAACCTGTCGTTTCAGAGTCATAAATAGCTCGGTGATGTTGTTCAAGAACAATATTATAGTGCTTGGCTAAAGTGTTTAAGCGATGAGTTTTTAAATTTGAGTTTACTAACCGTGATAACTCCAAAGTGTCGATCACACCTTCAGTAACTGGATCTAAACCAAGTTGTTTGTAACCTTGGTTGATAAAACCAATATCGAAAGTAGCGTTATGGGCAACCAAAATCGTATCTTTTGAAAATTCTGCAAACTTTGGTAAAACAGCATCGATTGTTGGTGCATCGGCTAACATAGCATCTGTAATACCGGTTAATTCAGTCGTAAAGGCCGCCAAGGGATGGCCAGGATTTACAAAACTTTCAAAACGATCGATAACCTCGCCATCTTTCATTTTTACAGCGGCTAACTCGATAATTTTATCATAAACTGATGATAAACCGGTCGTTTCCACGTCAAAAACCACATAAATAGCATCTTGTAAATCGGTTGGCTGTAAATTAAATGCAATAGGTTCACCATCATTAACCACATTTGCTTCAATACCATATAAAACTTTCACACCGTATTCTTTCCCTGCTGCAAATGCTTCAGGGAAGGCTTGGACCCCAGCATGGTCAGTAATAGCAATGGCTTTATGACCCCATTCGGCTGCTCTTTTCACTAAATCTTTAGCTGAGTTTGTCGCATCCATTGTACTCATTTGCGTATGGGTATGCAGTTCTATTCTTTTATCATTATCTGGAGCCTTATCTATTTTTTTAGCTCGCGATATTTTTCGGATACTCCGTGGTTTAAATTCAAGCTCAGAAGTGTAATAGTCTGGTTGCATATCTCCTTCTAAACGAATCCATTCACCGACATGAAATTGTTCTAAAGATTCTTTTTTGATGCCACGACCAGAAAGTATTTTAACCGTCACAGAACTTGTATAGTCTGTTATTTTCATAATTAAAATAGACATGCCACTTTTTGTCACACGAATTTCCAAATCAAATATATAGCCTTCAATTGTTTGGCGGTACTGGTCGGTGAGTAAATTAACAATTGGCGTAATCGCTGTATGCGGAATATCCTTTCCAATCGGTAGGACTTCATCCATTTCTTCTTGAACTTTTTGTTGACTTTTACGGGCTTCTTGAACTTCCAGAGCCTCAGTCAAGCTTTTTTCTTCTTCTAAACTTTGTCTTTTCTCATGGAATTGTTGCTCTTTTTCTAAAAGTTCTTGATCCACGTAATAGTGAAATTCTAATTCATGAATTCCTACTTGCCCAAGCCTTTTAATAAATAACTCGTGATATTTATTTTGAACTGTATCTACTTGATGTTGTGAAGCTAATCCTACGGATAAAGTTTGGCCTTCTAAATTGTAGTTAGCTTGTATCATGGCAGCTTTTAAAAATGGCTTTTCAGCTGCTAATACTGAATAAATGGCGAACCAGTAGTGCGAAATGACATCAATATCAATCGAATCATTATCAAAGTTCCACCACACCTCAATTTGAGCAATTTCTTCAAAAGCTTTATGAATGTGATGCATAAAAATTTGATAGGCGTCTGGATGAATCCGTTTATTTCCTACTAAATAGAAATGCCATTGATTGGTTTGGGCAAAGACATCGACATGATCAATTTCTATATCTTTTAAATGAGCTAGTATATCTTGATCTGTAATCTGAATGTGTTCTAATAATATTTCAAATAGTTGACGTTGATCAGCCATCTTACTCCTCCTCAACTAAAAAGGATGTCCTTCATTAAGAAGTCATCCTTAAATGTTTTTTAAAATGTTGCAATGAAAGCAAACTCTAGAAAAATGCACGCATAATATCATTCCAAGTAACAGCAATCATAAAGACAAACATGATACCTACCCCAATTAAGGTAATGATACCCTCTTTTTCTTGATCTAAAGGTTTTCCACGAACCGCTTCAATGAGGTTTAATAAGATTTTCCCTCCATCAAGCGCTGGGATTGGTAATAAATTTAATAAACCTATATTGGCACTCAACATAGCTAAAAAGCTAACAATAACAACAAATCCATAATCGACTACTTCGTTTGTCATTTGTGCCATTGCAACAGGACCACCAAATTGATTAATATCAAAGCCATTGGTAATCATACCGCCTAAAACACCTAAAATACTTGTGATAACCCGCCAAGTTTCAGTAAAACCATAGGCAATACGATCGATGAAGCCATTTTTAACTGCAACTGAAACACCAATTTGACCAATTGATTCTCCTGCTTCATTTGTCACTGTATTTACTTGCACAGGGATATCCAATACTTCATCGCCACGTTCTATTTGAAAATTCAATTCTTCTCCCGCGGAAGCTGCAATAAACTGCTGTAAGTCTACCCAACTATCTACTGTTTCATCATTTATCGCTATGACGTGGTCGCCATCTTGTAAACCAGCAGCCTGGGCGGGACTATCTTCAATAACCGTTCCAATAGTACTTGAATTAGATGGAATGCTTGGAACTAAAAAAGCAAATAAAGCAAAAAAGATAATTGAAAGAATAAAATTATTTACTGGACCTGCAATGTTCGTTAAGATTTTATTTCCGACTGATGCAGATTCATAACGACTTTCAATAGGTGCAACCATCACATTCGTACCATCTTCTTCAATAATACGGCAATCTTTCGCAACACTAAAAACTTTTGGTTCGTCATGACCAGGTTGATAAACACGCATGGACATCTCACGAGCTAAATCAACTTCATCGACTTGTGCGGGCATTTCATTTGGTTCTGCTTTTTCACTTGTATTAATGATACTAACTTGGTTGTTCTCATTAAAGGTAAGACCGACTTCCATTCCTGGACGAACATTATCTTCCTCATTTAAGCCAGCAAGACGAACATATCCACCTAAAGGTAACATTCTTATTGTATAAGTTGTACCGTCTTTGCCTTGTTTAGCAAATAATTTTGGCCCCATTCCTAAGGCAAATTCACGGACTAAAATCCCAGCTCGACGTGCAAAGTAAAAGTGTCCAAACTCATGAAAGACGACTATGATAGAAAAAATAATTAAAAATGTAATTAATGTTTGCAAATTTTATAACACCCCTACCTAAAAAAGTTTAACCATATCATTAACATAAAACTAGCAAAAATCGTACTATCAAATCGGTCTAAAACTCCACCATGGCCTGGAATAAGTTTCCCCGAATCTTTAACGCCAAAATGTCGTTTGTAAGCCGATTCAACTAAGTCGCCTAATTGACCGACTAAGGATAAGGCTATCGTTAGAATCCAAACATGGTTTGCTCCACCAAGATTAGGTTTTACGAACCAAACATAAAGTGAACTTACTATAAAAGCCGATACTGTACCGCCAATAAAGCCTTCAACAGTTTTATTTGGACTAATTTCAGGCGCTAATTTTCTTTCACCAAATACCCTTCCAAAAAAATATGCCCCAATATCCGTTGACCAGATAACAGCAAATTGATAAATAATCGTTTTTAAACCCAGATCTCTAATAGATATTAAAAAGCGAAAACCAAAGCCGACATATAAGATACTAAAAACCAAAACGGCAGCATCTTCAAAGTTAAAAGTATTGTGTCGTGCTACCGTTAAAACAAGTAATACGATACAGTAAATATAAAAAATAAATTGTTGGTTACCACTACCTAAAAATTTAAATAAATAATTTTCTGGTAAAATAATAAGAGCTAAAGCCAAGGTAGATAAGACACCAATAATGTTGTTATAATCAATTTGTTTCATACGGGCTAATTCAAATAAACCAATAGCACCGAGCACTAACATAAAATAAGCAAAGTAATGGCCACCAGCCAAGATAAAAGGTAGGAAAACGGCTAGCGCTAATATAGCACTGATAATTCTTATTTTCATATCATCACCTTTTAGCCCTTTACTTTCCCAAAGCGGCGATCACGCTGAATGTAACTTTCAATAGCAGTATCTAAATGACTAGAATCAAAATCAGGCCATAATACGTCTGTAAAATAGAATTCACTATAAGCAGCTTGCCACAGTAAAAAATTACTTAATCGCTGTTCTCCAGAAGTCCGGATTAACAAATCAGGTGCAGCTAATTCTCCATATCTTGCGGTTGTTAAAAAACTTTCGATGAGTTCAGCTGAAATACTTTCAACATCTAATTCATGATGACTGACAGCTTTAGCAATTTCAACGACAGCATCCGTAATTTCTTGTCTTGCCCCATAATTTAAAGCAAAGTTTAGAACCATGCCTTGGCAGTGTTTAGTTCTTTCTGCCGCTGACACCACAATATCATATGTTTTTTGAGGTAAGGCAGTAATATCACCAATCCATTCGACACGAACATCATTTTTGATCAGCTCAGGTAAGAATGAATCGAAGAAATCTTTAGGTAACTTCATTAAATAATTGACTTCATCTTGAGGACGACCCCAATTTTCTGTTGAGAAAGCATAAACCGTCAGAATTTTAATACCTAATTCATTTGCCCGAATGGTTACTTTTTTTATCGTTTCAACACCTTTACGGTGACCTGCGACGCGAGGTAAAAAGCGTTTTTTTGCCCATCTACCATTGCCATCCATAATAATGGCTACATGTTTAGGCACACGTTCTTTATCTATTGCCATAACAATCTCCTTTAATCCTCTGTCATTTATTCTTACTAATTATAACAAAAGCAATCCATGATACCTATTGTTTTCTCAAGAATTAACTTCTTTAGAACATTTTTAATCATTGTCCTAAGAAAAAGCAAAAAGAACATTCAGAATCGCAAACTTTCATCCAACCAGTTAGCTTTTCTAAATGTTCAATTTAGGCTAAAAATTTTAGTTATTTAAAATTTCGTCTTCTTTTACTTTGGTTATTTTTTCAATTTCTGCAATAAAGTCATCGGTTATTTTTTGGATATCGCGTTCGTAATCGCGAACATCATCCGTCGTTAATTCATTATTTTTTTCCATCTTTTTAGCTGTATCAAGAATATCACGTCGGATATTACGGACAGCAATTTTAGCATTTTCTTGTTCTTTACCAACAACTTTAACTAATTCTTCACGACGTTCTTTTGTTAAAGCTGGGATAACAAGTCGAATAACATTGCCATCGTTGGATGGATTAATCCCAATATCACTTTGTAAAATAGCTTTTTCAATATCGCTAAGACTATTTTTATCATAAGGAGTAACCAGTAACATGCGCGCTTCTGGAATTGTGATACTTGCTAATTGGTTTAATGGTGTCGGAATCCCATAATATAAAACATTCACGCGGTCTAATACACTTGCGTTAGCAACGCCTGCACGGATTGTTCCTAATTCTCTTTGATACGCCTCGACTGATTTTTCCATTCTCGAACGAGCGTCTTTTAACAAATTATCTGATGCCATTTTTGTAAATCCTCCTGTGAAATACATTTATACTTAATATTATAACATAAGACATATTCTTACGATAGCCATTAGAAAAATTGTGACTATTACAAAAAAATTTTTAAAACTACTTGCATCTTGAAAATATTTTGCTAAAATAAAACTGATTTAAAAGAAAGACCTCTTTCGAATAAATCACTAAGCTTTGAATTACCTAGAGTAGATAATACTTTTAATGGCCATACGGACAGCCAGGGTCAATGCCGACTTAGCGATATTCGTATCGTGTTGTTATGGATGAAAATCCAGAAGTTTTTGTAAGTTTTTACTTACTTAGATGCATTCATGGAGTCTCATGAATAGTCAACACACTCATATAGAGGATTTACTTTCTTTTATGCGCAGAGAGAAAGTATATAGATGATTGATTATTTTTTTAACTCCTATCTTATAGGAGTTTTTTTGATTTTATGAATAAATCACCATCATAGGAGGTATCACATGAAGAAAAATATCTTTATAAAAAAATTATTTGTTTCCCTAACTACTCTCTCTCTTTTACCTGTAACTAGAATTTTTGCACAAGAATCTGAATCAACATTTGAAAACATTAACCAGTCATACTTAGAAGTGATTGACACAAGCTATGGTTATAATATTGCCATTGAGTTAGGAAAATTTGGCACACATGAAAGCCTAGGCTATCGTCCTGCAGGATCACAAGCAGAACATGATGCAGCAGAGTATTTATTTAATGAAATGGAATCGTTAGGATTGGCTAACGTTTCTAAAGACGTTTTCTCAGTAGATGCATGGACTTTTGAAAAAGCAGATTTAAGCTTTACTGATGTTGATGGCAATGAATACCAAGCCATGTTAGGCGGCTATCAAGTTAATTTTAATACAGAAGGTCCAAAAGAATTTGACATTATTTATGCTGGCAAAGGGACAGAAGCAGAATTAGCTGAATTAGATATCGAAGGGAAATTTTTACTAGTAGACATTAATCAAAGAGAAGAATGGTGGGTAACCTACCCGGCGCTACAAGCAAAATATAAAGGAGCAGCTGGTGTTATCGTTGTCCAAGAAGCTAGCTTTGGAGAAATTAGTCCTGATTCATTAAATGCTAATGATTTTTGTGGGCCAGATGATGCACCTGCTTTTTCAATGTCACAAACTGATGCTAATGCGTTAAAAGAAGTATTAGCAGCCAACGATAATCAAACAACCATAACATTAGATGCTGTTTCTACGGTAGACCAAGATGCAGAAGCTTATAATATTATTGGAGAAATTCCAGGTAAAAATACCGAAGAATCAATTATTATTTCAGCGCATTACGATGCTTATTTTGAGGGCTTCCAAGACAATAGTATTGCAGTCGGTTTAATGCTAGGTATTGCAAAAGCAATGTTAGACAGTGATTATCAACCTGAACGTAATATTATTTTCTTTGCAGTAGCTGCTGAAGAATGGGGAGCAGTTGATACTCGTTACGACTGGTCAAACGGGGCTTACAACCAATTATTCAGTATTCGTCCTGAATGGCAAGATCAAGCAATGTTTAATATTAACTTTGAAATGCCGGCGGTTGATTTCTATGACCACCATCAATTACTAACCGTTACTGAAATGACACCATTTATTCAAACTTTTATTGATCAGTTACCAGAACTCAATGAAGCTTCAGCTAAAGGAGTTGAAATTGTTAGTCCATTAACCACCTGGGCAGATGACTGGTCATTCTCAATTGCAGGTATTCCTTCTGTGCGTAATGATTTTACTGATGCAGACTTTGGTATCACCACTTATCATACTGAATTTGATAACAAAGAAACCTATGACGAAACTATTTTTGAATTTAACCATATGTTATACGGATTGTTAGCTTTACACTATGACCGTACAGCCGTTTTACCTGTTGATTTCAATCAAACATTAAACCTTATGGAAGCATCTATTCAATCAGATGTTTATCAAGATTTTTCTAATGATGAAAATAAAGTTCAAGCATCTGTTGATGATTTGCGTCCATTAATTGATGAATTAAACACCCTAGTTTCAACTCAAAATGAAGCTTATTATCAAGCCTTAAATAATCAACAGTTAGATGAAGCACAAACCATCTACAATGAAACACGAGAATTAAACAAGGGGATTAAATCAATTTACCGTTATGTTCAAGATAATTTTGCTAAATTAACTTGGGAAGATGTTCAAAAATTTCCACATGAATTAGCTGCTAGCAATTTGGAAAACTTGATCCAAAGTAAAACAGCCTTAGAAGATAGCAATCCAAATGTAGCTTTAGATGACCATTTATGGTTAGTTGACAATAACTGGTATGCCTATCATTTTAGCCGTGAAGTTTATGACCATACAACCAATTATGTCATGGAACAAGATGATGAACGTCTGTTCTGGGGTGCTGGTCGTGTCGTAGGACACCTTGATTTATATGATTTAATCAAACAATTACAGCAAAAAGCGAATGATTCAGAAGCTGATTTTTCAGCAGAAATCAACACATTGGATGAAGCAATCACAAGCCAAACTTCACTTTTACAAGAGCTCGTTCAAAAAGAAGTAACCGACTTAGAAACAATTAAAACCATGGTTTCAGAACTTTTGAACTAAAATAAATATCCCTGAAGCAAACGAAATGTGTGCTTTAGGGATATTTTTTATTTGATGGGAAAGTTATAAAATCGATTCAACTCCGCAAAAGTTTCACCCACTGGTGCTTCAATATACAAATCAACATTCAATTGATCAACCGCTAATTTTTCAGTATTAATAATAACAACGCGTCGACCTTTAAACTCATAAATCAGTCGATTGGCTGGAAAAACCGTTAATGAAGTTCCAGCTATTATGAGTAAATCTGATTTTTGAATGGTTGTTTTTGTTTTTTCTAAGTTCTCTGGTTGAACATTTTCACCAAAAAATACAACACCTGGCCTTACAATCCCATTATCGACGTAACATCGAGGCACATTATCTTTATCTCTTTGAAGCTCACTCGGTAAATAAACACGTTGACAATCCATGCAATACCAAGAACGTCCACTTCCATGTAACTCAAGTACCCAGCGGTGGCCTGCTCTTTGGTGTAAACCATCCACATTTTGTGTAATGACCCGGATATCATGCCCACTCTTTTCAAATTCAGCTAACATTTTATGTGCTAGATTCGGTTCAATGATACGTCGTTCAGGTTCTGGTCGATTAAAAAATTCTACCGGATTACTTTGTATATATCGACGATTCATAATCTTTTTGGGATCTTGTCGATTCTCTTCCATTTTGGTGTAGGTTCCTTCACTTGAGCGATAGTCCGGTATACCTGATTCAGTCGAAACACCTGCTCCTCCAAAAAAAGTAATAATCTTTGCTTCTTCAATATATTGTTGCAATCGCTTAAGATGTTTCTCTTTCAAATTTACCCTCCTTTCTCTGCTTCAAATAATAGCTAATCATTCTAATTATAGCCTAGACACAATGTAATGACATCTTTTCGGATTTGAGCATCAAAAAAGGAATTAATCCAAAGTTGAATTAATTCCAATATTTATTAATGACCTTGAACGATAGTACCAATACTTTCACCTAGAACGACACGTTTAATGTTACCAGGTTGGTTTAAATTGAAGACAATTAATGGAATATCATTATCCATACTCAATGAGCTAGCGGTTGAATCCATCACTTTTAATCCTTTAGCAATCACGTCCATATGGCTTAAGTTATCATATTTTACTGCATTAGCATCTAATTTTGGATCAGCATTATAAACACCATCAACATTATTTTTTGCCATTAAGATAACATCTGCATCAATTTCAGCCGCTCTAAGAGCTGCTGTCGTATCGGTCGTAAAGTAAGGATTTCCGGTACCACCAGCAAAAATGACCACACGTTTCTTTTCTAAATGTCTAATGGCACGACGGCGAATAAATGGTTCTGCAATTTGACGCATGTCAACTGAAGTTTGGACACGTGTAGGAACATCGTTGTTCTCAAGAACATCTTGTAAAGCTAAAGCATTCATTACAGTTGCCAACATGCCCATATAATCAGCTTGTGCCCGTTCCATCCCCATCTCTTCACCAATGGTACCACGCCAAATGTTTCCACCACCAACAACGATTGCAATTTCAACGCCTAATTGATAAATTTCTTTGATTTCAGCAACCATTTCTTTGATGACAGTAGGGTTAATCCCAAATCCTTCTTCACCGGCCATAGCTTCACCAGATAATTTTAAAATAATGCGTTTGTATTTAATTTCTTCCATGTCGCTCACTCCTTTGTGTAAATTATGCTTTAAAAAAGCCCCGAAAGGGGCTTAAATTTATCTATTATTTTTTCATTTGAGCGGCTACTTCATCAGCAAAGCTTTCAGAACGTTTTTCCATTCCTTCGCCAACTTCATAACGAACGAATTTCTTAACTTTACCATTGTTTGAGCCTACATACTGAGCGACAGTTTGATCTGCATCTTTAACAAATGGTTGATCGTTTAATGAGATTTCAGATAAGTATTTATTCATACGACCTTTAATCATTTTTTCAACGATATTTGCTGGTTTACCTTCGTTTAAAGCAATTTCAGTTTGGATTTTTTCTTCGTGAGCATATTCTTCGTCTGAAACTTCAGAACGGTCTACATAGCGTGGGTTGATAGCTGCAACGTGCATCGCAACGTCTTTAGCTTTTTCTTCATCAGTATCACCTTCAACTAATGTAAGAACTCCAATACGTCCACCCATGTGTGAATACTCACCAAAAGCATCTGCATCAGATTTTTCAAGGATTTCAAAACGACGTAATGATAATTTTTCACCAATTACGTTTGTTGCTTCTGAAATAATGGTTGAAATTGATTTTCCTTCAACTTCCATTGCTAACGCATCTTCTAAAGTTGCAGGTTTACCTGCAGCAATTGCTTTAACAACATCTGCTACTAATTGTTGGAATTTCTCGTTTTTAGAAACAAAGTCTGTCTCAGAGTTCATTTCGATGATTGCAGCTGTATTACCATCTACATGGCTAGCGGTCATACCTTCTGCAGCAATACGGTCTGCTTTTTTAGCAGCACTTGCTAAACCTTTTTCACGTAAGTAGTCAATTGCTTTATCTTGATCGCCATCTACTTCTACTAAGGCTTTTTTAGCATCCATCATACCAACACCAGTGATATCACGTAATTCTTTTACCATTTTTGCAGTAACTTTAGTCATATTATTGCATCCTCCTTGGTATTTCTCTCTTTAAAAAACTGTCCTAAGTCAGTGGCCAGACTTTTTGAGCCTATGGTTAATCTGAATTAAGACAGTTGACTTATTAAATATACAATATTGTTAATAGTTTAGTGAAGAATTAAGCTTCTGTGATCTCTTCTTCTTCAGTTTCGTTTACTTCAAATAAGTTATCAAAAAATTCTGTATCTGTTACTTCATCTTCTGATTCACTTGCACCTTGATTTGATTCAATAATTGCATCTGCCATTGCAGTTGTAATTAATTTAATCGCACGAATCGCATCATCATTTGAAGGGATAACTACATCAATTTCATCAGGATCACAGTTAGTATCCACCATCGCTACGATAGGGATATTCAATTTGTGTGCTTCTTGAACAGCAATGCGTTCTTTTCTTGGATCTACAATGAAAATAACATCAGGAATTCTTGGCATATCTTTAATTCCGCCAAGGAATTTTTCTAGACGTTCTTGTTCTTTGCGGATTTCTAAAACTTCTTTTTTAGGTAGAACATCAAATGTTCCATCTTCTGCCATTTTTTCGATATTTTTTAGGCGTTTAATACGTCCTTGGATAGTATCCCAGTTAGTTAATAATCCACCTAACCAACGATGGTTAATGTAGTATTGACCTGCACGTTTAGCTTGTTCTTCAATCGCTTGTTGTGCTTGTTTTTTAGTACCAACAAACAATACAACACCTTTGTTAGCTGATGCTTCACGCATATAATTATATGCTTCATCAACTAATTTTACTGTTTTTTGTAAGTCAATAATGTAGATACCGTTACGTTCAGTAAAGATATATTTTTTCATTTTTGGGTTCCAGCGACGTGTTTGGTGTCCGAAATGTACACCAGCTTCTAACAATTGTTTCATTGAAATAACTGCCATGTTTTTTTCCTCCATTTGGTTTTAAATTTTCCTCCGATTATTTCATATAACATTTAGACTCCCGTGAGAAAGCACCCTAAACCTTATCCATAATCGTGTGAATTTGGTTTTTACACCGTTTATAATTGTACATGATTTTTATACGGTTGGCAAGAGCTAACTTTTGATGTTTATGAGTGGGGATTTCCGTTTTAATTGTTACTTAAATACCCCAATCTTTTATTCTCAATTTCTACTTTTATCATCTTGCTTTGTTAGCTAATTTCTTCAGTTGTCAAATCGAGTTCTTCAGCTAAAACAGCTAACAAACCATCAACGAATGCCTCAACTATTTGTAATTGGAATAACAACAAACTCGTTCTGCGCACAAGAAAATCACCTACATCATATACAGCTTCTTCTTCAATACAGTAGATTAAGGCAAGAACTAGATGCAAAGGCAAGCGATATTTATTTAAGTAGTCATTGGCTTTATCTAGATTCTTCAACAAAGCAGATGTATTGCTACCAAACAATTTCACTAGCCACATTGCTTCTTCATTCGCTAAATCCAGTGATTTTAATAGTTCTAATTGCTCATTGATTACTTGGTGATAATCCTCAACTTCAAATTCACCGCCTGAGACTTTTAATGTTGCTGAATCAATAGCAGGGATATTTATTTGATGGTTTAACAGTTGTTCTCTAACAGCTTCCATCACTTCAGTGGCCATTTGGCGAAAATCAGTGAGTTTTCCACCCGCAATCGTAATCATGCCCGAAGGACTGATGCTCAACTGGCTCCCTCTAGATAAATTCGACGGACTGTTATTTTGCTTAAATAAATTCATCTGCAACAAGCTTTGTTCAATTTCAGTACGTGTTTTACGATTTTCTCGATAAGCTGCAAATAATTCATCAAGCGCATTAAAGTTTTCATCATCCACACTTTGACGATGGTTACCATTATAGTCAACGTCTGCGTTTCCTAGAAGCGGACGCAAACCTGCCCAAGAACTTTCAATGTCATTCAACGTAATCCTTGCTTCTGGAAAACGTGTATTGATTATATTAATCAGATAGTCAGCATCTTCTTGAGTTGGTAAAGGTTGGCTTAAATCACCTTGATAATCGGTATCCGTCGTCCCAAAATAAGTCTTACCCCCTTGAGGTAGAACGAAAAGCATCCGTCCGTCTCCTAAGCCGGTATCAAAATAGACTGGTTGTTTCACAGGCAACTTCTCTTGGCTAACGACCAAATGCACCCCTTTTGTTAACCGCATTTGTTCAGGCGTATGATCAACATCATCCAGTTTACGAACAAGATCACTCCAAGGACCAGTTGCATTCACCACAACTTTAGATCTAACAATAAATATCTCTTTTGTTAACTGGTCTTCCACTTTCACGCCATTAATCCGTTCGTCTTTATATACAACATCTATCGCTTTTACATAACTTGCCAAAACGGCTTGGTTTTTGTGGGCCGATTTCAAATGTTCAATGACCAAACGACTATCATTATTGCGGTAGTCTAAATATAGGCCACCACCTATTAATTTATCGTGATTAATATTAGGCAGTAAATCTATCGTTTCTTCTCGGCTTAAAACACGATGTTGCCATTGTCCATCTTTGACTCCTGCGAGATTATCATACAGCTCCATTGCTGTTTCAATTTCTAGCATGGAAAAGGGTGCACCAGCTTCGTCATAAATTGGCATGACCATCATCGATGGAATTGGAATGTGTGGGGCAATTTGTTGTATAACAGCCCGTTCTTTAACCGTTTCGGATACAACATCAATATCAAACTGTTTTAAATAGCGAATTCCGCCATGAACCAATTTTGTAGAACGGCTGCTTGTTCCTTCTGAAAAATCTTGCATTTCAATCAGAGCTGTTTTTAGTCCACTTGCACTTGCTTGGTGTGCAATTCCAGCTCCGGTAATTCCTCCACCAATGATTAAAACATCAAACTCTGTAGCTTTTAAACCTTCAATTGTTTCAACTCGCTGCTTTAGTGAAAAACCCATCCATTAATCTCCTTATTCTGATTGATCATCTTGTACTAACTGAGCATAAAATTCGGTCGCTTTAACGGCTCTCTTCCAACCTTTGATTAATTTTTCACGGTCTATATCTGTCATTTTCGATTCATATTTATCACCGGTAGACACAAATCGCAATAAATCTTCACGGTCTTTCCAAAATCCAATCCCTAATCCGGCTAAATAAGCTGCACCTAGTGACGTTGTTTCTAAATTTTTTGCCCGTGTTAATTTTACTCCCGTTATATCGGCTTGAAATTGCATTAAAAATTCATTCATTGAAGCCCCGCCATCGACACGTAACTCCTTTATTTCTATTTCAGAATCTAAACGCATGGTATCAATAATATCATTTACTTGATAAGCAATTGATTGTAAGGTCGCCTTAGCCAAATCCGCTTTGCTTGTTCCTCTGGTCAGACCAAATAAGGAACCGCGAGCATTTGAATTCCAATATGGTGCTCCTAATCCAGTAAAAGCAGGGACTAGATACACTTGGTCCGTATTACCAGAATGCAAGGCTAAAACTTCAGTTTCCGCCGAATCTTTAATTAATTCTAAACCGTCTCTAAGCCATTGAACCGCACTGCCCGCTACAAAAATCGAACCTTCTAACGCATAAGTGACTTCTCCGTTAATCACATAGGCAATCGTCGTTAATAAATTATGTTGAGATAAATAAATATCTGAACCTAAATTCGCAATAATAAATGACCCTGTTCCATAAGTACTCTTAACCATACCCGGTTCAAAGGCTAGCTGTCCAAACAAAGCAGCTTGTTGGTCGCCTGCCATAGCAGTAATAGGGATTTCATAATCAAAAAACAGATAACTTTTTGTCTTACCTAAATATTCCGAACTTGATTTTACTTCTGGCATCATCGAGCGAGGGATATTTAGTATATTTAAAATATCTTGATCCCAATCTAAAGTATGAATATTAAATAACATCGTCCGCGAAGCGTTGGTGTAATCCGTATTATGAACCTCACCACCTGTTAATTTAAATAATAGCCAGCTATCAATCGTTCCAAAAATTAAATCTCCCGCTTCTGCCTGAGCTTGTGCACCTTCTACATGATCTAAAATCCAACGAATTTTAGTCGCTGAAAAGTAAGCATCAATAACTAAACCTGTTTTATTTTGTATCAGTTCTTGATGCCCCTCTTTAATTAATAGATCAGCAATAGCTGCTGTTTGTCGAGACTGCCAAACAATCGCATTATAAATTGGTTTTCCTGTATGTCGATTCCATACAACCGTTGTCTCCCGTTGATTGGTTATACCAATAGCCAAAATTTGTTTGGGATGAATTTCACTATCAATAAATGCCCCTGCAATCACTTGTTGAACATTATTCCAAATTAGATTTGGATCATGTTCAACCCAGCCAGCTTGAGGATAAAATTGCTTGAACTCTGCTTGACTTTTTCCAACAATCTGTCCATCATGATTGACAATGATAGCGCGCGAACTTGTTGTCCCTTGATCAATTGACATAATGTATTTCTCTGATAAGTTTTTCAAGGCTTCACTCCTCTACTATTTTATGGTTTAATGAGCTTATTACAATGGACGATGGAGGTTTATATGGCAACACTCTTTAATTATCTTCTACGATATAGCGATAAATCATTTGATGAAATGTATTTAAATGAAATTGATGTTCTCTTACTTAATGAATTAAGTTACTTTCCTTTTGACAATTATGTCACCCAAGCCTTTGACCTTGAACAAGCCTTTGGTTTAAGTAAATTATACCAAGTCATTGGACCTAGCTTACCAAGGATGCACCAATTTCAAACCATGATTTTAACTAAATACCGTATTGAATTATTTCAAATAATGGCAAACTCGCCTCGTTATTCTAATATTAAACTGTATGCCTTTCATAATCAAATATCATTAGACATTGAACTACAATTTTCTGCCTTATGTTTTGATATTCCCAATCACTACACACTTGTTTCTTTTAGAGGAACAGACGATTCCATTATTGGGTGGAAAGAAGATGCCTACATGGCTTTTCAACCAACAATCCCTGCACAACAAATGGCTGCTAACTATTTAAACTTAATGCCCACTCAACAAGATAAACCATTAATTCTAAGTGGACATTCGAAAGGCGGCAATCTTGTGGTATTTGCTGCTTCAAAAGCCAAAACTGAATTACAAGAACACATCCAAATCATCTTTTCCTTTGATGGTCCCGGCTTTCAGCCTTTGATTAATATCTCAGAAGATATGCATTTAATAGAAGACCGAGTTGTTCATATTATTCCCGAAGATAGTATCGTCGGCAGAATGTTAGAATATAATATCCCTCCTGTCATCATAAAAAGTAGAAAGACAGCTTTTTCTCAGCATGAACCAATTAATTGGGTTATAGAAGATAATCATTTTCAAGTTATTGAAAAAACTTCTGATTTTAGTCAGCTAGTCGATTTATCCATTAAAGCATGGACAGCCGAGCTAAGTCCTTCTGAAATGAAAGAGTTTGTAGATATTTCGTTTGATTTAATCGATTTAACGAAAATCAAACATCTTGAAGAAATTAATCAAAATAAACTTGGCTTTTTCCGTCATTTACGCTCTCAAATTCATAATTTAGATGAAGACTCTCGCCAAATGATTAAACAAGTCTCATTACGCCTGATACAAATTTTTCGAGACATGTTCAAAGAATACCGCAATGAATCGTTACTCACTATAAAAGACCAAGTCGAACAATGGTTTAAGATAACATAAAAAAAGTCTGGAAAAAGAAGGTGTGTGCTTTATATGTTTGATAGTTGAAGTTCTGAGGGGCATTAAGAACTTTTATTGTCTGTGAACGAAACTCTTCAACAACATTAAAACTCGTTTATGTATGTCAACGGAATGGTTCACTGACATTAAAAACGGTTATTGTATGTGAATGGAACTCTTCAACGACATTAAAACTCGTTTATGTATGTGAACGGAACTCTTCAACGACATTAAAACTCGTTTATGTATGTGAATGGAACTCTTCAACGACATTAAAACTCATTTATGTATGTGAATGGAACTCTTCACTGACTTTAAAACTGGTAATTGTATTTTTTTATCTATTTAGTTGGCAATTAGACAGTTTGCTCGCCAAATTCGTCTAATCAGATGGCAATCGGACGGATTTGTGCACCAATTTCGTCTAATCAGATGGCGTTCGGACGGATTTGACCACCAATTTCGTCTAATCAGATGGCGTTCGGACGGATTTGACCACCAATTTCGTCTAATCAGATGGCGTTCAGACGGATTTGACCACCAATTTCGTCTAATCAGATGGCGTTCAGACGGATTTGTGCACCAATTTCGTCTAATCAGATGGCAATCGGACGGATTGGCACACCAATTTCGTCTAATCAGATGGCGTTCGGACGGATTTGACCACCAATTTCGTCTAATCAGATAGCGTTCGGACGGATTTGTGCACCAATTTCGTCTAATCAGATGGCGTTCGGACGGATTTGTGCACCAATTTCGTCTGATCAGATGGCGTTCGGACGGATTTGAGCACCAATTTCGTCTAATCAGATGGCAATCGGACGGATTAGATAGTCAATTTCGTCACTTTCGTCTATTTAGGTCCTAAATAAACAGTTGGACATGATAAGAGTCAACTTGTTACACTAGTCAACTCTTATATAGAGGATTAGGGACTACGCAACTTATTCAATTTACATAAATTTTTGGACTTGATCGGCAAAAACTCCTTAACCAAATAGCGTTAAACAAAAACACCTTAAATCCTATATAAACAGGGTTTCAAGGTGTTTTTAAATAAAGATTATTTACTTACAAAAGCTAGATTTTACTTTTCTTTACAGCTCTTGGATGATCCATGATTTCACCAATAATTATTCCTTGACGTAAAGTCATGGGATTAATCATTTGATAATGTCTGCGCCGTCTTCTTCCCTTAACTGGCTTTGAAGGAGTTTCCAACGGCATGATACCATCATCTACGACAAAGAAATCAGGTTCTTCTTCTTCCATCTCATTATAATAAGCTTCTACTTCATTGAGCTCTGTTTCAAAATCTCTTGAGTCATAATCAAAATCATCTAATGAATCAAAAGAAGTTTCAGTAGACAGCGATGAAGGTAAATAAGCATCATCCATGGACATTTTCGCTGGCTGCTTTTGTTTAACCTTTTGTTCATTGCGTCTGGTTCTTTTCTTCTTAGGTCTTTCATTATTCCGATTTTGCATTTCTTCTTGAACTTCATTAAGTGATATCGTCAACCGTTCTGCTAAGGCTGATTTTTGACGTTTTTCACTTTGATTGAGATTAGACTCCCAGCTTTGGACAGAAGTGGTTTTGTTTTTTGGTGATCTTTGACGCGCTTCTTTACGGGTCACAACAGGCGTTTTTCGGTTTCTTCCAATCAAGGAACTAATGATGGCTCGAAAGCCGACAAAAAACATCAGAAATATTAAATAGATTAGAAATTCCAATTGCTCACCCCTTTACATTTTTTTTGAGGCGACTTGACTTAATTCTTGTTGGCCATTAATTTAAAATTATTTTACTCTAATTCTTCACCATTTGTTTGTGGAGAATCTTTTGCTATTGAATCGCGCATGGCTGTATCAGACTTAATATTTTCTAAATTATAGTAGTCTAATACACCTAAGTTACCTCTTCTAAATGCTTCAGCTAAAGCTAATGGTACTTCTGATTCTGCTTCAACAACTTTGGCACGCATTCTTTGTACTTCTGCGATCATTTCTTGTTCTTGTGCAACCGCAAATGCACGACGCTCTTCGGCCTTAGCTTGAGCGATTTTCTTATCTGCTACCGCTTGATCAGCTTGTAATTTCGCACCAATATTTCGACCGACATCAACGTCCGCAATATCAATCGATAGGATTTCAAAGGCTGTACCTGAGTCAAGACCTTTTCTTAAAATCGTTTGCGAGATAGAATCTGGATTTTCCAAAACTTCAGTATGATATTTGGCGCTACCTACTGTGGTAACAATCCCTTCACCAACACGGGCAATAATTGTTTCCTCACCTGCACCACCGACTAGACGTTCAATGTTAGCGCGCACGGTAACTTTCGCTTTGGCTTTTACTTCAATACCATTCATCGCGACCCCTGCAATAATAGGCGTTTCAATAACTTTTGGGTTAACTGAGAATTGAACAGCTTCAAAAACATTACGTCCCGCTAAGTCAATCGCTGCAGCTTGTTCAAATTCTAAATCAATATTAGCTCTTTGGGCTGCAATCAACGCGTCAATTACTAGATTGATATTCCCACCCGCTAAATAGTGAGCTTCCAGTTGATCGGTACTAATGACTAAGCCAGCTTTAGTTGCTTTTATCAATGGATTAACAATATGCGATGGAGTTACACGACGTAATCGCATCCCAACTAGATTCCCGATACTCACTTTAGCACCTGAGAAGTAAGCTGTAATCCACAAGCCGACAGGTACGAAACGGAAAAATAATATAATTAAGATTAAAACAACGATCGCTATTATTACAGCAGGTATAATGTTAAAATCAGAAAATGAACTTGAACTAGAATATGAGTTTGAAAACATATTATCCCTCTTTTCTTACATAAATTTTTGATCCTTGTACTCGCTCAACATAAATAGGAGTGTTTGCTGGAATCATATCTTCATTACTAATAACTTCAAAAAATTCATCATTGAAATTTGCGCGTCCAACAGGTCTTAATGATGTAACTGTTACCCCATTTTGATTAACCAAGTAATCTAAAGTCTTACTACTTGTATAACCACTTTCAGTATTCATGGAGGTATTTAAAACAAACTGCGGGCTTAATTGCAACTCCCTACCTAAAGCTAGATTAAGTGCTCCAACAATGAAAATTGATGCTAAAAGCGCAATGGTTGCGATTAAAACGGAGATAAAATCAATGTGAATCAAATATAAAGACGTCACAATAACTACAAAACCAGCTATTCCTGTTATACCAAAATCTGGCACATAAAATTCGACAACAATTAATACAATCCCAAGGACAAAAAGTAAATAAATTAGCCAATTATCTGCTGGAAGACCAAAATACGCTCCAAATGTTATGAGACTGAGTCCAACATAAATGATCGAATATTTAGAAAATGCAGCTGTTGTAATAATAGCTGCTCCTAACATCAGAATAGCAATATTCAAAAACATTTTAACTCCCCCTTTCTACTTCCATTATACCATTACCGTACTTTCTAACATAGAAATAATTGAAATATCAGTCAAAAGTATGATTGTTCTATAAACCTCATTATTTGTTATAAATCCGC
Source organism: Fundicoccus sp. Sow4_H7 (assembly GCF_052115865.1). Classification (NCBI taxonomy): domain Bacteria; kingdom Bacillati; phylum Bacillota; class Bacilli; order Lactobacillales; family Aerococcaceae; genus Fundicoccus; species Fundicoccus sp. Sow4_H7. Next base: position 28,510 of record NZ_JBQKME010000011.1, read on the forward strand.
ATTTTTCTTAGCTAAAAAACTAGCTTTTGTTTTTTCTGCTTTTTCTTCACGTCGATTCATATCAAATTTCATTAATTTATAAATAGTTGCTCCCAATGGCACTCCGATTAACATTCCTGGAATCCCCATAACTCCTCCACCGATGGTTACTGCAATTAATACCCATAAGCCTGGTAAACCTAATGAATTTCCAACGACTTTTGGATAAATAATATTTCCTTCTATTTGTTGTACAATAATAATAAATAATAAAAACATGAAAGCTTGTGTAGGCGATTGAACAATAATCAGTATAAAACCAATTGCCCCTGATAAATAAGCTCCAATTAAAGGTATTAAAGCCGTCACACCTGTCAGCACACCGATCATCGCTGCATATGGCATTTGGAAAATCCACATACCTATTGTAACCATTGAACCTAAAATAAATGCTTCCATTACTTCACCTGTAATAAAATGCTCGAATGATTCATCCGCAACAGATATCACATAGAAAAATTTATTATAGAACGATTCAGAGAAATAAATTCGGATAACGCGTTTAAATTGCGCACCAAGTGTTTCCTTTGAAAACAAAACATAGATTGCAATCATTAGTGATAACAAACCGTTCACAATAAATGAGAATAACGAACCTACTGTTGACAGGGTTGAACCGACTAAGCTGGTTGAAATATTATTCAGTACATTCACAATATTTCGGACCATATTCGACCAATTAATATCTAAGGCATCAATAATCCCATTTAATTGCGGGAAATACTCGCTATATTCATTCGCCCAATCTTCTATTGCTGTAATTAAAACAGGGATGGAGTCAATTAAACCTAAAATAACAGAAACTAACTGTGGTATGATAATACCTGAAATAATGACCAAAACAGTTAAAATTGTGATGATCGCTAATAAAATACTCATTGGCCGACGAAGTTTAATGAGTGTTTGATTTTTTGTTTTAGGAAACCATATTTTCTCAAATCGCATCATTAAAATATTCAGTATATAAGCCAAAACACCACCAATGACTAATGGTAAAGCTACCCTCCAAGCCATCTGTAAAAAGCTTACAACGGTAGTCCAATTTAGGACAGCTAAAAATAATAGCGCTACAAAAACAGTATAACTAATAATCTTTTTATCCTTGTCTGTCATTACTCACTTCCTCTCTAGTGTGCTAATTATAGCATTGACTATAAAAGATTTAAAATAAATTGGTCAGTGATATTTAATTAGAGTAAGATTTCATTTAACTTTCATATCATCTTTAAAGTATCTATAATAGTGTATAACTATGTTTGGAAGTAGGAGAACAAGATGTCAACCATTCTCAAAATGTATTTAACCTTGATGCCGGTTATTTTTGCAGGCATTGCCAATATGGTGTTTTGTAAAAGTGATTTATTTCAATCTTTAGCTTTTCCGATGGATCGTGGAAAAATATTTCTGGACGGAAAAAGACTACTAGGTGATAACAAGACCTGGAAAGGTTTCATAGGAATGATTGCTTTTGGAATAATCTTTCAAATTTTATGGTCATTGCTCTTTCAGCTTATACCACAATTGAATCAATGGCACTATATTTATCCTATTTACGGAAATTATTTTAAACTAAACCTTTATTTAGGATTTTTGTTAGGTTTAGCTTATGTTCTTTTTGAACTTCCCAATAGTTTTATCAAAAGACGTTTAGATATTCCACCTGGGAAAAGTAGCGCTCAAAAGTTTTTAAAAGTGATATTTATTGGGGTGGATCAAGCTGATTCATTAATTGGATGTACACTAGTGATTGCATGTTTTGCTCCATTGACAGTGATTGAATTGTTAGGTTTTATCTTTTTTGGTTCCCTAACTCACCTAATCATTAATAGCTTTCTGTTTTATTTTAAATTAAGACGTAATCGATTTTAGTAAAGGAGGTCTGGACATGATATCAGAATTAAAGCATATTAAGAAACAGGATTCTTTGTTTGGTGGTAAGGTGAACGGACTGGTTCGTTTGCAACAATTAGGCTTTGAAGTGCCGAACGGACTTGTAATGGATGCAGACTTACTAAATGATTATCTATTACAAGCTTTCCCTAATTTTCCAGATGATATTCACCAATACATAGAGCTAGACCCGTCTGAAACCCTAGCACAGCTTGATGCTGTTGCTTTCCCTAATAATATCATCACTGCAATTAATACTTTTTTTGATAAAAATAAAGTTTACATTGTTCGTTCTAGTGGATTATTGGAAGATGGATTAAAAACATCTTTTGCTGGCATCTTTGATTCAATCAGTGATTGTCATTCCCTTGAAGAAATTATGAGTGCCATCAGACAATGCTTAGTTTCTTTGTTCAAAGCTGAAGTCATACAGTATTTCCAAAATAATCGACTTCCTTTTGACCAATTAAAAATGGCGGTTATTATACAAGAACAAATACAAGCAGACATTTCAGGTGTCGCATTTTCAATGAACCCTGTCCAAAACACTGACCAAGAGATGATGATTGAATACATCCACGGATCAAATGAACAATTAGTTCAAGGAAAAGTAACACCTAAAAAAATCAGCTTACTTTGGAACATAATAAATATCCCTACAATTTTTGATTTTCCAATAGAAAAACTCGAAGAACTGCATCAAGTCGTATTAAAACTCAATCAAAATTTTGGTTACCCTATTGATATAGAATTTTGCATTCATGCCGATACTTTATATTTATTACAAGTACGTCCTATCTCTAGCATTTCGTCCATTGTTCCAGAAGGAAGTTGGACTAATGCAAATTTCCGGGACGGAGGTGTAGCTGCTCAACCGATTCCTAATTTAATGTGGTCACTTTACTATGCTTCATGGCAAAAATCACTGAGTTCATTTTTCATTGATAACCAACTTTTAAAGGAAGAAGATGTGCCTGAATTAATGTTGCGTCAGTATGCCTATCCCTATTGGAATATTGGCATTGTGAAATCTGTCATGCAACATATTCCTGGTTTTATTGAAAAAGAATTTGATGAAGAATTAGGAGTACAAAAAAATTACTTGGGTGATGGCAGAAAAAGTTCGATTTCTTTAAGTAGTTTATGGTATAGCATTAAAGTAGCATTCCAATTGAATCAAACAACCAAGCGACATTTTAAGGCTGCCGAGTCAATAAGGGCAGATTTATTGGACAGTTATAGCCTTCATTTAGAGGCCATCAACGCATTATCGGATAAGTCTCCTCGCGAAGCCATTGAACTACTTTGGATCACATTGATTGAAGATGCATATATGGAAGCTGAAAGCACTTATTTTAAGCAAGTATTTATTAATACCGTGCAGTTATCGATGAAAAAGAATTCTCTACTGAAAGTTTTAACGACTGAGCAGTTATTTCAGTTACTAAGTCATATTGGCAATATTTCTCATACAAAGCCAATTGATGCTTTACAAGCTATTCTTCACATCATCCAAGATAACGAAGTTCTTTTAAAGGATTGGAAAAATTGTTCTCCAGAAGAACTTATAAAATGGTTTTCGAGTCATCCTGAACATTCTTTAACACAAGTCTTATTAAATTTTCAAAATGAATTTGGCTATCATTCTCAACGTGAATTATATTTGCTTGAACCATCCTATAGCGAATCTTTAAAACCAATCATTGAAATGATTCAGTGGTATATATCAAATCCAACTAGTCTAGATTTAGAATTGCAAGCAGCTTTCGATCAATCAGACATAAAGCAAATCCTAGAAACGATGGTCAAACCATCAAAAATAAATAAAATCCAAAAGCAAATAATGTATTTACGTCATATGATGTGGTGGCGTGAAGAATTTAAAGATATTTCAACCCGTTATTACCATTTAATTCGTCAAATCAGCTTGAAATTAGGTCAGCGATATCAGTCATTGGGCTACATTAATGACAAAAATGACTTATTCTTTGCCACAAAAGAGAGCACTATTTCCTTTATTAAAAATGCCATCTCCATTGAAGATTTGCAAAGAGAAATAGCCTACAATCAACTATATACCCAGTCCTATCGTCACTTTCAACCTGCAGGCGATCTATTTGAATCGATTCAAACGCCGCACGATAGTGGTAAATTGACCTTAAGTGGCTTAGGTGCAAGTAATGGAATTGTCACTGGAAAAGTTAAAGTCTTGAAGGATGTGAGTGATATCCATTCTTTAGAAGCAGGCGATATTTTAGTAACCACTTTTACGGACACCGGTTGGTCGTATGCCTTTAGTATGATTGCAGGTTTAATTACTGAAACAGGTGGTGTCTTATGTCACGCTTCTATTGTTGCTCGTGAATTTGATATTCCAGGGATTGTTGCTGCAACTGGCGCTTGTTCCCAACTTAAAACAGGCATGACCATTACTATGAATGGAAGTAATGGTGAAATTATTATTCATAATTAAGTAGGTGATTTTATGTTTATAGGTGAAAATGGTAAGTTTGTCATCATTACTTATTTAGGTGTTTTCTTCTCACTGTCAGCCATCGCTTTTGTCTTAAATCAACAGCTGACATTAGCTATGATGGCATTTATTTTAACCGGTATTTGTGATTTGTTCGATGGCAGCTTTGCGAGAATGTTTGATCGAACAGTCGCTGAAGAACAGTTCGGAGTTGAAATTGATTCTCTAAGCGATATGATTAATTTTGTAGCCTTCCCTAGTGTGATGCTACTTTCACAATATTCCGCGTCTTTTTTTTCGTTAATAGTAGTAGTGGTTTATGCTCTTTGTGCCATTAGTCGCTTAGCCCATTTTAATCGCTTGGCTAAAAACGAAGGACCCTCTCATTATTTTGTGGGTATGCCTGTTACTTATAGTGCTTTGTTTTTCCCACTACTTTATTTATTTGATCAATGGGCAAACCTAGGACAGTATCAGTTAATCAGTCATCTAACAGCTTTGGTATTAGGATTTTTATTCATCTTAAATATCCGCATCCCCAAACCGAATCGTTGGGCTTATATCTTCTTTGCCGTTTTAGCTGTATTGACTTTAATTGGTTTAGGTATGGTCCAATGGTAGATATTTATTATCGCGATCGTCAAACGGTTGATCATCCTATTGAGTTTAATTCCGATTTAGTTGAATTATTATATGGGCGTTCTTGGGGACAAAAATTGTTGCCTATTGTGACCCAGCCATTATTTTCAAAGCTCTATAGCTTGATGGATTATTTGCCGATGTCAAAGCGAAAAATTGATTATTTTGTTGAAACTTTTCACATCGATTTGAACCAATATGAACAACAAAAGTATAAGCATTTTGCTGATTTTTTTACAAGAAAATTAAAACCAACTGCCCTTAAATTGCCTTCTTCTTCTGAAGTTATGGCAGTGGCTCAAGCTAAATTACAAGTTTTCACCATTGATAAGTCTTTAACCGTTGAAATTAAAAATCAAACTTATCAACTAACTGAGCTTATTCAAGATAACCAATTAGCGCCTAAGTTTGATGGCGGAATCTTATGTGTTTACCGACTAGCTTTAGAAGATTATCACCGCTATTTAACGGCTGAAAGTGGAAAAATTCTTTTTCAAAAAAATATCACTGGAAAACTTCATTCCGTACGCGAACTAGCACAAACAAAGGCAGCCATCTTCAAAGAAAATAAAAGAGTTGTGACTGCTATTGAAACAGCCCATTTAGGAATAATTTTACAGATGGAAATTGGTGCTTTGCTAGTCGGAAAAATAAATAATTACAAACGCAAACAAGTATATAAAGGGCAAGAAAAAGGATGGTTTTCTCTTGGTGGTTCAACAATTGTCGTGGCTTATCCTGCCAACACCATTCAAATCGATCAAGATATATTGGATTACTCTAAATTAGGTATTGAAACGCAAGTTCAAATTGGCGAAAGGATTGGTAGCTACCATGATTAAAAGACTGCATATTTATTTTAAAGAAATGTATCCACTTATTTCTCGTTTCTTTTTAGCGATTATTTATTTCTTTGAAATCTATTTTCTATTATTACTCAATAAAAATATCTATGATTTCTCCATTGGAATTCAAGAGTGGATTGGCGTACTAACAGTTTTCATTTTTTTAATGGTATTGAGAATTGCGGACGATTTTAAAGATTACGAACATGACAAACGTCTTTTTTCTCATCGCCCCCTGCCTTCTGGTCAGGTTTATAAGAAAGACTTAGCAATTACTTTAGTGTTTGTTGTTGGCTTATCCTTCATATTAAATCTCGTCTTTATGAATAATTTTGCTTGGTATTTATTTTTATTTATTTATGGGACATTAATGTCTTTATGGTTTTTTCAAAAAGATAAGATTCAAAACTCACTTCCATTAGCATTGATTACACATAATCCTGTTATGATGGTATTGAATATTTATATACTTTCATTTGTCTGCTTTAAATACGATCTGCCACTAGTTTCTTGGACAACTTTTTTACTCGCCTTTACCATGTATTTCCAAAGTTTAATTTGGGAAATTTCACGCAAAATTCGAGCCCCCAAAGACGAAACAGAATATGTGACCTATTCACAATTATTTGGTTATGAAAAAGTCACGCGCTTTGTACGAAATTTAACGTTAATCGATATTATGACAAATATTCTCTTACTTTGGAATCTTTCGAAAATCGGTGTGGTGTTTATTGTGCTTAATGTGATTTGGATGATGGTTCAATTTCAACAATTTATTAAAGATCCAAATCATTTTAAATTAGTAGACCGTGTTGAGCGTTATACTTATATTACAGAGATTACGATGGTTGCATCTGTAATTGTTCACTTAATTCAAATGAGGTTAAATTTATGATAAGAGAAGATAAGATAAATTCGTCAAATGGAAACAAAGCATATCATTCGTATATCATGCAAAAAGCTGGTTTAAATGTACCAGCTTTTGCTGTTTTTCGTTATGAATTGTATTCAAAAACTGAAGTAAAGAAACAATTACAAGAATTTCAAGAAAGATATAATAAGCAAGAATTATCTTTAGAGGAACTTAGTCATCAATTAAAATCATTTGCAAAAGTTGCATTTGAAGAAGAAGATATGGATGAAGTATATGCGTATACACAAAGCTTTAGTAAACAAACTTCTTTTGCGATTCGTTCTTCGGCCAATGCCGAAGACCAAGCAAGGCAATCTTTTGCTGGACAGTTTAATACACAGAGTAACGTCAAGCCAGATCAGCTAGAAGTCGCTTTATTAAATACTTTATTATCTTTATATGAGCTATCAGCTCTCAATTATTTTTTAACACAAGCTATCAGCCTTGATGAAATCGAAATGATTGTGATGGTTCAAGAGATGATTGTAGGCGAAATATCAGGTGTGTATTTTACTGCCAATCCACAAGGGATACTCAATGAGCATGTTATTGTTGCCGGCTTTGGTTTAGGGAGTGGCATTGTCGAAGATAAGGTACCAACAAGCATGACAATCTTGCATCCCGATAGAGATGAAAACAAAGACATCCAACCCAATTTAGATGTCGCTTATAGTGAATTAAATCCAAACGCCCCTCATTTGAACCACAATCAAATTACTCAGTTGGTTGATATGGCTTACCAAGTTATGGGCTTGTTTGGGGATTTTTTAGACATAGAATTTACTTTCAAAAACAATAGATTGTATGTTTTACAAGCACGGCAAATTACAACCTTGCCAGAAGGTCCGATATTTATCTTAGATAATAGTAATATTGTTGAATCTTATCCCGGTATCTCGACTCCTTTGACTATTAGTTTTGTGAAAGAAGCCTATCGACAAGTCTTTAGAGGTCTGGCAAAAAGAGTATTGCGACAATCAGATGAACAGATTAATCAATACGATAGCATTTTTTCGAATATGTTGGCAGATGTCAATAGTCGGATCTATTATCAAATTCATAATTGGTATGAACTCTTGCATATGTTACCTTTTTCAAAAAAGATTATTCCTATTTGGCAAGATATGTTGGGCGTTCGTAATCTGGAACAAGTTGCTCCAACCGTTAAGCTGTCTTTTATTGATAAATCACGCGTGATTTTTGGAATAATCCGGGCGTTTGTTAGGTCTCCACGAGCAATGGCCAAATTAGATGATGATTTTATACATATACAACAGCATTTTGAGTCTAACTATTCAAAACAGGCAAGTATAAAAGAGCTGAGAAATTTATTTACAGAAATTAAAACGGCTATTCTCGAACAATGGGATATCACACTCATCAATGACCTTTATGCATTTATATTTACTGGACTTTTAAATAAATCACTTCAGCAACAAGCTGTACCTTCTGAAATTGCTGGCGTTTCACAGATTGAATCCATGAAACCGATGCATGCGTTGAATAAAATTATTGAAGAGATTTCTTTAGAGAAAAATAAAGCTTATCAAGAGAAATTGTTTAATTTAAACGAAGATGAATTAGATGTGTTTTTAGCTAGAGACCAGCATCAGATGACACAAATGATTGTTCATTTTATTGATGAATTTGGCGATCGAGCGCCAGGAGAACTAAAGTTAGAGACCGTAACTTACCGCGTTCAACCTATTAAACTGATTCAAATGATTAAACAACAAACTACTAAACACCTATCCCAGCAGACTAAGTTACCTAACAATATAAAGAAAGATGAAATAAAGCTACCATTCTTAAGTCGCTTTTTTAGAGAACATGCCATACTAGGAATTAAATACCGTGAAAGTTCTCGTATGAATCGAACGAGAATTTATGGAATGGTTCGAACCATATTTTTAACCATTGGTCAAAGATTTGTTGAAGCAAACATACTTGAAGAGGTTAGGGATATTTTTTATTTAACAATGGAAGAAATTTTCTCGATAGATGAAGATTTAAGTGTCAAATTATTGGTTGAGAAAATTAGGGATCGAAAACAACAACTAAAAGTTGACCAGCAACTTCCGGCATTTAATCGACTGGTATTTGTGGGAGAAGTTTTTAACCGCTACCCTTCAACCATCCAAAACATTGACCAAGACGAAGCTTATGAAACGGTATTACAAGGGATAGGCTGTTCAACTGGTAGGATTAAAGCAGAGGTGATTGTGATTAATGATTTGCAAGCAATTGGCGATATTGATGTTCAAGGAAAAATCATTGTAACAACCATGACCGATCCTGGTTGGGTGTATTTATTAACACAGGCCATAGGCATAATTGCTGAAAAAGGGTCACTCTTGTCCCACACTGCCATTATTTCTAGAGAGTTAAAGATACCATCCATTGTCAATGTTAAAAATGTCACGCAAAGACTTAAAACAGGTGAAGTCATTGAAATGGATGGTTTAAGTGGTCAGATTAAAAGAGTCTAAATTTAGCTTTGCATTGGAGGAATCATCAATGGAGATTAAACAAGTTTTTGCAAATACAAAAGAAGCGCTTGATTTTCTTTTGTTGCCGTGGAGATTATATCCGGCAAATGAACGCATGGAATCAACTGCTGAAATTGAAGCACTTTTGGCAGGAACACATGTGCTCAGTCCTACTTTTTCCTTTCAAGCATATATTGCCTATGTTGACCAAGAAGCTGTCATCCGTTCTGCCTTAATCTATAATCGAACAAACAATGAAAGCTTTCTAGGCTTTTTTGAAGCGGTTAACTTACCCCAAGTCATGGAAAAATTTATGGATTTTATTTTTGAGCAAGCTAGATCACTTGGTGCCAAAAAACTTATCGGGCCTGTCAATGGAAGTTTTTGGTTGGGTTATCGAATGAAACTTTCAAATTTTGATTGTGCTCCATTTACTGGCGAGCCTCACAATTTGGATTATTATCCCGATTTATGGCAAACAATTGGTTTTGAATTAGTTGAACAATATCAATCACATTTTTACACACAATCGCCCTTGGGCTTCCAAGCCGAAAGACTTAAAAAACGTTACAGGCATTTTATTGATCGAGGTTACCAATTTGTACATCCTAAAAAAGATGATTGGTCCAAGGTGTCATTGGAAGTCTTTTATTTATTGAAAAAACTTTATGCAGACTTTCCTGTATTTCAATCCATTACTGACAGTCAATTTTCAGAAATTTTTGCCGCCTACAAACAAATTCTTGACTTTTCAATGGTAACTTTAGCTTACTATGAATCCAAACTCGTTGGCTTTTTTATCCCACTCCCCGACTATGGAACGATTGTTTATCAAAAGCTCACGCCACTTAACATCTTTAAAATACTGACACGACGTAAAAAAGCTAAGCGATATATTTTGTTATATTTAGGTGTAGATGCGGATCACCTTGGTTTAGGGTCTGCCCTTTCATATATTGTATTTAAAAATATTAAAAAGAGAAAGGCTTTATCAATCGGAGCTCTTATCCATCAAGGCAAAATTACCAACCATTATGTCAAAGAATTACAAACGGCACATACTGACTATGGACTTTTTGAAATAAAACTTTAAATAACGACCAGCTATTGGAAAGTAATTCATCCAATAGCTGGTCGTTTATGATATTTATTTAATGGCTTCAACGGCAATTTGTACTTTTGCTCCTCGAAGTAGTTGTCCACCAAAAGTAAGACGGGCAGGATAAGGTTCATAAAAATATTCGGCATAAATTGCATTAAATGCATCAAAATCATTCATGTCACTTAGGATCACAGTAGTTTTGACCACATGCGACAGATCCATTTCTTCTTCATGTAAGATTTCATTAATATTGGTCAAACACTGGACCGTTTGTTCCTTTATATCAGCCGCAATCTCATTTGTAACAGGATTTATCGGCAATTGACCTGACACATAAACTATATTACCAGATATAATGGCTTGCGAATATGGACCAATCACTTTTGGTGCTTCATTTGTTTGAATTACTTTTCTTCTACTTCTTGTCATGACAACACTTCTTTCATATATAATTTATTTTTTCTGCTCTCAAGATTCTTTCCATTTCATCTATCGCATCTGTATAATAGCTTCGACCAAATTTATGTAAGTGGACCATTAATAGATATAAACGATAAAATCGTAATCTGAATTCATAGCCAGATTTTAATGGATACTCGGCTTGATAAGCCTCATAAAAATCATGGTTAAATCCACCAAAAACAGTTGTAATCCCAATATCAAATTCACGGTCACCGTATAATGGCGAAGGATCAAATAAAGCAGGCTCTCCATTTTTGAGAAACATAAAATTCCCGCTCCACAAGTCTCCATGTAAAAGTGACGATTCACTTTCATGTTGACTTAAACTTTCTACGATTATTTTTCTGACGTCTTTAAACGTCTCCACATCTTGTCTATTCCACAATCCTTTATCGATTAGTTCTTCATTTAGAACATCTAATCGCTGATTCACAAACAACACAAGCCATGAATTTGTCCATTCATTTTCAAAACAAATACTACCGCCTTGATACGGAAATTCAAAACCAAATTGCTTGTTTTCTTGTTGAATCCGGTGCATCTTAGCTACTAATTTTCCTAAATCTTTTTGACTTCCTTGCCCTTCTTCTAAAAACTCCAACAGTAAATAAGGGTGGTTTTCAATAACACCATGAGCAATTATTTCTGGTGTCCTTATGCCATTGTCAGCAAATAACTCCAAGCCTTTAATTTCAGCTGCATAAAAATCAGTTGTTTGATCAGGTCGTAGCAATAAAAAGTAGGTTTTTTCATTGGATACAACACGATACATATGTTTTGCATTCGCTTGACTCAATGTTTCAATTGAATCAATTGATTGAAGAGGAATATTTTTGAACCATTCATTGTTCAATGAAACCAATCCTTTCTTATGTAATTATAATCTAGAAATCTCTTTCTTAACAAGTTTATTTTTTTATTTTATCATATATTTTGGAATTTATATTATTTGCATCAATAAATAATATAGTTTAAAACTATCATTTGATACCAAAAATACCACTATAAAAACCAAAAAATTCCGAAGCACTCTAAATTGAGTGTCCGGAATTTCATAAAAAATTTTTTTTTTCTAAGCTTTATATTCGTGTAAAATTACTCCTTGAACAACACGGTTGACAGTCCCTGTTGGAGATGGTTTATCTGGATTGTTACCCACTTTTATCGCAGCCAATAAAGACAAGGTTTGAGCAAAAATAACAAATGGTAAGCTCAAGTAGACATCTTCGATATGGCTATATTTTGCATCAAAGTTATATTGTTTGTTATCAATACCTTCGATAGAATCAACGGAAATCGCCACTACTTGACGTGCAATTTGATCATGGTAAACTTCATTGATTAAATCAGCATCGTATTGACGGCTGTATGGATTGCTTGAAACAAAATTAATCACCAATGTATTTTCATCAATTAGAGATTTTGGACCATGACGGAAGCCGAGTGGTGTTTCATACATTGTCGCAATCTTACCAGCTGTTAACTCTAAGATCTTTAATTGCGCTTCGCGAGCTAAACCAAAAAAACCGGCAGACCCTAAATAAATAACTCTATTAAAATCTAAATCAATAATTTCTTGTACGAATGACGCATCTGCTAACATTTGTTGACCCATTTCAATCAAGTCAGAAACAACTTTTTCTTTATCCGTATTGGCATCAAACACTAATAAAGCAGTTAATAACATACAAGTAAAGCTACCTGTCATTGCAAAACCGGCATCATTTGAACGACTAGGTTGCAACAATAACAAGTTCTCAGCATCACCTTCTGCAGCTTTAGCTAACTTCCCTTCAGCAGCACAAGTAATGGTAATTTGATAAAAATCCTTAACCAGTTGCTTAGCTAAGTTAACGGTTGCCACACTTTCAGGTGAATTTCCACTACGAGCAAATGAAACTAAAATTGTTGGGATATCTTCTTGGAAAATATAGTCTGGAGCCGCCACAATATCTGTTGTAGCTACAGCTTGGAAACGAATTTTCTTTTGATCATGAATTTTATTTAAATATGGACTAATTGTTTCCCCAACAAAAGCTGATGTACCTGCTCCTGAAAAAATTACTTGAACAAACTCATGTTTAGCTTGTATTTTTTCTAAATATGTAGTAATTTCTTCGGCTTTGGCTTGATAGTTATCCAATACTTCTTGCCATAATTCAGGTTGCTGCTTAATTTCACGTGTTGTAATTTCTGCACCGAGTTCGGTCAATTGTGCAGTATCCATTTCAAACATGTTATTCCTCCTAATTATTTTTTAAAGCAGAGATATTTATTTGATTAATGAATCACTTCAAAGTCGTTTGTCCAAGGTGTGGCGGTTTCTTTAAGGGCATCATTTAGGGATTCAATATTAGCGCGACCGGTTGTTTGAAGCCACTCAAGAGTTGCCTCTTCGCCCTTTTCAACGTAAACATTGACAGCATCTTTCCATGTTGCACGTCCGCAAAGCACGCCATTGAAAACTGCTCCTGCTTCTTTTGCCAGGCATAATGTTTGATTAAATAACTCCATGCTAACCCCAGCACTTAAGAAAATATATGGAATGTGAGTCGCATCACTTTGTTCTTTAAAGTATGCCATGGCTTCTTCACGCGTGTAGACTGGTTCTTGCCCTTCTTTTGTATAACCTTGAACAAAGTTCATATTAACAGGTACTTCCACTTTTAAGACATCAACTTGGTATTTTTCTTTCGAAAATTCTTTCATTGCAGCAATAACTTTGGCTGGTTTAACTTTCGCAAAAGCTTCACCTTTTTCGTTGTCGCCATTGGCATCATAGGTTAAAATCTCTAAGAAAAATGGCATGTCAAGTGCTTTACATTCTTGCCCCAAACGTTCCATGTAAACATGCTTAAACTCATTGATTGCTTCATCTTCATCTGCATCATAATATAAAAGGAATTTAACAGAATCTGCTCCGGCTTCTTTAAGACGATAAACAGACCATTCCGTTAATAAATCAGGTAAACGTCCAACTTCAGTAGCATCGTAACCTGTTTTTTCATAAGCAACTAGTAAGCCAGCTGACGCATCTCTAAGTTCTGCAGCAGGTAAACCATATTCTGGATCAAGTAAAATTGAACTTGCGTATTTAGTTAGTTCTGCAGAAACTAATTTTTTGAATTCTACAATCGTTTCTTCTGGATCCGTTACATTGGCGCCTTCTGCTAACATTTTCTTTAAAGAACCACGTTGATCGATTGCTAATGCAGCAATAACATTTTGTTCATTTGATAAGCGTTTGATTGCTTCAAGTTTTTCTGCTGATAATTTCACTTTACCCAAAATAATTCCAACTTTCTTTAGATTATTATTCACAACTGGTAGTAACCACTTTAATTATAAAAGATATTCATAGAAAGTCAATGGTCGTTATTCATTCACTGAGTGATTAGTTTCGATTGATATGAACCATCCGATAAGAAAATTTATCTGCTCGGGCAATACTCTTGGTGTATTCAATCAATTCGTTTTTAGAACTATAAGCTTTACGCGTTATTTCCAGCACAGGACTATCTGCAGTAATTTCAAGGTGGTCTGCAGCTTCATTTGTAGCAAGATTAGCAAAAATTTCTTCCTCAGCTTGTTTGATGACAGTCTGATAATCTTCACGCAAAATATCGTACAAGGCACGACTTTCAAAATCTTGATCGATTAAGCCAGGAAACATTTTCCTTACTAAAAAGGTCTCTTCAATCATCATCGGTATTTCATCAGCCAAGCGTTTACGATACAAATAAATAATTTTATCACCCTCTTGTGCTGGTAAGAAAGCTGCCAGTTCTTCATTGCAAAGAATAATTTTTTTCGCAATGATTTCTGTTTGAGGTTGCCTGCCGAGAGCTTTCATATGTTCGGTAAAGCTATACATAGACCCAATATTGATGGCTTGTTGAAAATGATCAGTGATCATACTTCCTATTCCAGGTCTTGCTTTGATATAGCCTAGTTCTTCAAGCTGTTTCAATGCTAACCGAACCGTGGTCCGACTAATTTGATATTGTTCCGCAATTTTTCGCTCAGACGGTAAATAATCACCAGCTTGTAAATGTTGATTAATATATTGAATCAGCTGTTCACTTAATTGTATATAAATAGGTTTTTCAGTCATAAGACCCCTCCAGTCATTTTCGATAATCCAATCATAGTGTCAATTAGCTCAACTTACAAGTTCTTCTTTCAAATCTTTTTAATAAATATCTCTGACCATGTAAAAACACAGTACCATTTAATAGCACTGTGTTGATATAGAGGTATTTATTTAAAATTAGTGTTCATTTGGATCATCAATCGCATCTTGGTGCGTTTCATGAACTGTGCCCGCTAAATGATCAGGACCTGCATATACGGTATATAATTTTAAAGGTTCGCCTGAATTATTTTCGACATTATGCCAAACATCTGCTGGAACAAAAATCGCATCATCAGCATAAACTTCTTGAGTAAAATCTAAATTGTCTTCCGTTGGCCCCATTTTACAAATCCCTTGACCACTAACGATGTGAAGAAATTGATCGATACCTTCATGAATCTCCAAGCCAATATCATCACCAGGTTGGATTGTCATAGTGGTTACTTGAAGTTTTTCACCTGTCCAAAGGGTTGTACGATAATTATTATTCTCAACGGCTAGCTTGTCAATATTCACAACATAAGGTTCTTTACCATGGTCTTTGTGCTCAACATTTTCTGACATAAATAATCTCCTCTTTCTTTATAATGGATCTAATTATATTATAATCCTTTTGACTAGGGATGCCAGTTAAATGGTTTAGTTTAGAAAATTATTTTGATATTTTTCAAAGCCAGTCTGATCTATTTCCGCTTGATTAAATACCTCTGCATATTGCCATCTTCCGGCTTTATTATCTAAAGCACCAGGGACAATTTCATATGCTAACAGAGCATCCGCTGGCACAAATCCTAAAGCTTGATAATATTCCGGATGCCCCGTAATAATAATGGCTTTGTGTCCTAAGGTTTGTGCTTTGAAAATTGTTTCAGCAATGAGTTGCTTACCAATTCCTTGTTTTTGGTAATTCGGATCAACACTGAGTGGACCAAATACAATGACTGGCGTTTTTGTTTGATCGTTATGAATAATATCACCATGTGAGTACATAATATGACCGATTGGCTCCTCGTTCTTTAAGATGAGCCAATCTAATTCTGGAATATAGGCTGCATCTTGTCGCATAAGGTGAGCTAAATAATGTTCTCTTGTCCCAGTTCTCCCTTCAAGGACAACTGGTTGAAAGGTACGATAAATAAGTTCTTCGATGGCTTGATTATCTTCTGCTTTTGCTTGCCGAATCGTCATTGTCAAAGAAAAATGCTCCTTTTTGGTGGTTTGGATTGAATTTTATTTGGTAAAAAGTATTGGAAATTTGATGTGTAAAGATAGTTTTCGGCATATAGCTTGTTGGATCTGCTTAATAGAGAGCTCTTTAAGCAGATAATCTGAATTATGTGCCGAATGAAGAGCTCATTAGGCATATAACTCAGAGGATATGCCAGGGAATGGCTGTCCATGGTATATAATCCAGAAGATGTGCCAGGGAACAGCTATCCAAGGCATATAATCCAGAAGATGTGCCAGGGAACGGCTATCCAGGGCATATAACTCAGAGGATATGCCAGGGAACAGCTCTCCATGGCATATAATACAAAAGATGTGCCAGGGAAAGAGGATGTTTGACAGTTTTTTACAATTATTTGCCAATCAATGAAGCCGCTGGCCAACTTTCCCCAATTCCTGGCCACTTAACGGCCCATCGGGCCAACTTCTCGCATTTCCTGGATAAACTCTTTACCCCACCACATCTATCCATCCCAATTCCCAACACAATCCTAAATATCCAATTCAATTAAAATCGGTGTGTGGTCTTGACGTGTTCCAGAATCAATCATTTCTGACTTGATGACTTTATCTCCCAAGCGTTCACTTACTAGTGCATAGTCGATTCTCCAACCGGAGTTATTTATTTTGCTGGTTTTTACGCGTTGAGCCCACCAAGTATAGACGCCTTCAACATCTCCATGTAAGTGTCTGAAGCTATCAATGAAGCCAGCGTCTAATAAATTGCTAAAGCCGGCACGTTCTTCGTCTGTAAAGCCAGCTGAAAAATGGTTGCGGTCTGGGTGCGCCAGGTCAATTTCTTTATGGGCAACGTTGAAATCTCCAACCGCAACGACTGGCTTGGTTTTATCTAATTCACTTAAATAATTGCTATATAAAATATCCCATTGTTGACGATCAGCTAAACGGACCAAAGCGTCACCTACATTCGGTGAATAAACCTGTGTTACATAAAGATTTTCCAATTCTAAGGTTAACAAACGTCCTTCAAAATCCATAGTAGTTGGTGCTTCGATTTGAGGTGCGGTAGGCGTTACATCCAAACCTTCTCGCACTAAAAACATTGTCCCAGCGTAGCCTTTACGAGCAGGTTCAACCGAACTACGCCAAAATACCGAATAATTCGCAAATATTTCTTCTAATTTGGCTATATGTGCTTTTGTTGGACCTTTTGCCGATAATTTTGTTTCTTGTATGGCGATAATGTCTGCTTGATGTGCTTGAATGGTATACAAAACATCTCGCGATAACAAAGCACGAGCAGAATCGCTGGTTAAGGCTGCATTTAATGAATCAATATTCCAAGATATAATTTTCATGAAATTCTCCCATCTTTTCTTTATAATTTTATTATCGCATAAAAAAGATGACTTTCAATCAATGCGATATTTATTTAAGAAGTTTTTTTCATCTAGTAATTAAATTTATTCTCAATTATAATCAAGTTTAATGATGATTGATTATTGGAGGCACTTAATGGAAACCGAACATGTAGAGTCAACCGCTTTTAGTAAATTTTATGAAAAATATGTGATGAGAGATACTCAAATAGCCATATATTTCTTTTATTTCATTGGAATTCTTTTCATTCTTTTTGCATTATTAGTGAATAGTCCTCAAGAAATTTGGAATGGTTTTTGGAAAATCATGGTATCACCTTCTAGCTTAATTACCGATTATTTTGAAGTCGGTGGTGTGGGTGCAACTTTTGTGAATGCTGCGATCGTCTTATTACTGAGCACATTTTATGTTCACCGCTATACGAAATGGATTACAGGTCCCATTAGTGCAGCTTTATTTACTATTTTAGGATTTGCATTTTTTGGAAAAAATATCTTTAATACCATCCCGATTATGTTTGGTTCGATTCTTTATAGCAAATTTGTCGATCAAAACCACAATCGAGCATTACTAACCAGTTTGTTTGCAACAGCACTTGGACCAGTCGTCAGTTTGATTAGTTTTGGACAAGATATTCCTTTTTATTTTTCCATTCCAATCGCTTACGCAGTTGGACTCCTCATTGGTTTTATTATAACCCCAGTCGCATCCGCTTTTTTACGGTTCCACCAAGGCTATAATTTATACAATATCGGTTTTACAGCTGGAGTTCTTGGTATGCTGATTGCTAGTGTCATGCGAGCATTTGGATTGTTTGTCGACACAGTGAGCGCGACTTACATCGCTCCAACTCTTGGCGTAAATATCTTTTTCTTTGTATTTAATTTAATGCTCATAGGATTAGGCTGGCTTGGAAATAGAAAGACAAAAACATCTTATCGTGATTTGTTGGATAGCCAAGGTGTTTTAATTAGTGACTTTGTCCAATCTCATAGTGCAGGTTTGGCCATAATGAATGCTGGTATTCTTGGACTAATCAGCATGGCTTATGTCCTTGCAGTGGGCGGAATTATTGAAGGGCCGGTCATTGGCGGGATTCTCACCGTCATTGGGTTTGGACTTTTTGGAAAACATCCGCGAAATGTCATTCCAGTTATCGCTGGTGTTTATGTCACACAAGTGTTAATGCATACCGAATCACCCGCATCCAACTCAGCTTTATTAGCAGCCTTATTTGGAACCACTGTTGCGCCTATCTCAGGTAAATTCGGTCCATTGGCTGGCTTTATTGCTGGCGGGCTTCATGCATCACTGGTGCAATTTACTGGATTTGTTCATGCAGGTGTCAATCTTTATAATAATGGTTTTGCTGGCGGATTTGTTGCTGCTTCGCTCGCACCCATTTTCGAAATGATTCAAGAAAGGAAGAAAGATCATGCCACGCGAAATAAAAAAAATTAAAAATATTGTGAGTGAACTCCTCGACTATTTTCTCAATGAAAATATCACTGATATCAATGTTCGAGTCCAACTACTTGATCAGGAAACACAAATAACGCTAACTGCCCAAACCACTCAACTACCTGAAAACATTGACACCATCATCCATAAAATAAATACCACCCGCCATCCTGAAGTGGAGGATTACTACGATGATTTATTAGGAATACGCGACAACCAATTAGATTTAGAAGTTTTAGCAACGGTAGTGGATTCGGCTAAGGTTCAATTTGAAAACAATATAATGACTTTTACCGTTATAAGAAAAATCAAATAAATAAAAGCTGAACTTCGGACTCGTTTGTGTAGTGCACCCCGAAAGTTCAGCTTTATTTAGTTCCCCTGCTCTTCTATCCAATTTTCAACATCTTCTTGATAAAAATCATCCACCATAATTTGCGAACCCTCAATCAGCAAAACTTGATCCTCAACTAAATCATACAGTCTTTGATTAATTTGATTCACAAATGCATTCAAGAATAAACCATGTTCTTCACAAAAAGCTTCAGCTTCAAATAAATCTAAACCATTGTTACTGACAATCATTTGAAGGAAAACAAGCTGAATCTCTCCATCATCATCAGTATTTACAGTTCCAGTTAATACAGGCATTTCTTCTTCATTTTTTGCTTTTTCTTCCAATACCACTTCAACGACATCATCTTCATTTTCATCCCCAACAAAATCAGTAATCATATCAACTATTTGGGTTAATTCTTGTTGTGAAGTAGATATTTTTTCAAAATTCAATTCAATTTTCTTAGGCTCGACTACTTTTTCAGCTTTAGCCATTTTTTTAGCAAGAGCTAATTCAGCCGCTACGCGCTCTTTTATTTTATCAACAACAGCTTTATTAAATCGTTTTTCTATATTTTCAAGATCAGCTTGAACTTTAATTTCTCTAAGTCCATATTTTTTGCGAATGGTATTTTCCGCATATTTTATCAGTGAACTAATAAAATAATAATGTTTATCTTCTTCATAGGGCCGAACTGCCGTAAGTCGTATCTTGTTAATAAATTGATTACGGGCTTTATTAGGTGTTGGACCTGCTTCATCTGATAAAGCATCAAAAATTATCGTCCACATATCAAAATATAAAGTCAAAATATCATTTTTATAAGGCCCTTCCCAAATTTTCGTGGTCCTTGTTTTTGTGGCAAATAAAACTCTTTCTTGTGAGTGGCTTAAGTTATTTTCTTCGCGATAAGACTGATCTAAGTCCCACCATAATGGTTTTAATTCTGCTGGTGAAAGACGGAATAATTTCTTTAATGTATCGCTCGGTTCTCCTAAAAAGGTGAAAAATACATCGGTTTCTCTCTTTAATAAATCACGCTCTTTTTTACCTAAGCGATAGTTCAACATGCCTACTTCTGAATATAACTCTGTTTCATGTATACTGCCAAATTGTTTGATCACTCTAGTCCTTGCAAAAGCATGGATGGCTTGCAAAAAACGTCGAATTTCATAACTATTCCAAGCAAAACTACGAATGTAGTTCATAAAGGTAGTATTTTCTCTTTTAAAATGCTGATCGAGTATATGAATATAATGCAAATACAATTGATCGACAAGTTGTTCAAATTCTTTATTACCGCGATATCGATCAGTAAAGTAATCATGATTAACATAAGCCAACCAATTTTCTTCCTTTACTTTACGTTTTCTTGTAGGGATTGGCTCAGCTTGATCAAAAGTCACATCGATAATGTCTTCTATATTTTTGCTTAACCAGTTTTTTATCGCTTGATAATTTATCATTTTCATTTTTATCACCTGTCTTTCAAATGTGGCTGTGTTATTTAATTGACATTATACTCTGTAAAAGATTAAAATCACATCATTTATGCGATATATGGATCACCTTTTAAAAACTCATTCACTTCTTCTAAAGCAAGAGATTCATTGATGACATATTCAATCAATAAATCCTTAGGAACCAACTTTTGATATTTTAAATAAGCCGTTTCTGCTTGCAAAATAAAATCATTATGTTTAAAATAATTCACCCAGTCCGCACGGCTCACTTCAGCTTGACTGGCTTGTTCAAGTGCCTGACGAATCTCTTCTCCAGAAATAAAGACTGAACTACTTCCTTGTTTAAAGGTCCGACCGGTCACTAAATTTAATAAATAAACTAGAGTTCGATTAGCTTTTGATCCTAAGAAGCTAACTAACCATGGGTCACCATTATCGGTAAGATGGAAATAAAATCCATCTCTTTTAATAACGGATGCTGCCATCATTTCAAAAGTTTGCTGGATGCTTGGATCATATTCGCTCCAATCAGCTGACAATAACAATTCTTTCATCCGTTGGCGTATAAGCGAAGAGGTATCGAGTCGATCTTTAGATTCAAAATAGGCTTCCCCTTTATGTGCAGGAATGACATGTACTTGCTTTTTGCCAATGTCTATCCATAAAATTTGCCAAACTTTACCACTTAATAATATATTATCACCGTTAGTTAACCCAGGTTCAACAGCAATCGTTCCGATGTTTTTCAAGTCATGGTAAACACTCAATTCAGGTTCGGTTGAAAACTGGGTATAAAATTCAGCCATTCGTAACATTGGTTGAGCTGCATTTCCCGAAATAAATTCAAAGTTATCCATTTCTTCAAGATATTCTTTCTTAATCATGCTTTCTACTAAATACTCTAAATCATTTTCCTCAATATGACGCCATAAATTTCCTCGACTCAAATGTTCCTTCAAAGCTCCCAACGTCAAACCATTGTGTTCGATAACCAAGGAAATGATTTGATGAGCTAAGACATCATAGGGTTGTTCTATTTGTGGATTACTATCCAAAAGACCTTCTTCGAGTAATTGAATGGCCGCAATGCCTTGAAGTAATTCCCAGCCTTCATGAGCAATAAACCGTAATTTATTCACTCCCGTTCGACGTCCTGACCGGCCAAGACGTTGTGATAATGTAGACACATTAGGTGGCGGTCCATATTGGATAATACTATCAACTGAACCAATATCAATCCCTAATTCTAAAGTTGACGTACAGCAAATGGTAAATTTGCGGCCACGACTTTCTTTTGCAAACTGTTCTGCAAAGAGCCGTGTATCCTTTGGTAAAGAGGCATGATGAACAAAGAAACTAGCTTGATTTTGTTTGTTTTTCTCAGCCAGTCGATTAAGCGAAGAACCAATTTCTTCCACTTTATTACGACTATTTGGAAAAACTAACATGGCCTCAGCTTGTGCAGCATTGTAAATAACGTCAATTCCTTTAAAAAAAGAAGATTCATCACTTTTTTGTTTAGGAAAATAGAAAATTTCATGTTCACGTTCATTTTGCCCACGGTCTACAATAATCGATGTTTCTCGATTATTTTGAAAAAACAACTTAGTTCGCATAAAGTCTTCTCGATTTAAAGTAGCTGATAAACCAACACAACGGGGTTGTTTCGTCATATAAAATGACAAACGATTCATTAACGACATGACTTGTATGCCACGGTTTTCGCCTAAAAAACTATGAATTTCATCAATGATAATCCATTCTGTCTTAGCGAAAAGATGGCGAGCTTCATGAGGGCGGTTGACTAACATCGCCTCAATCGATTCAGGTGTGATTAAAACAATCCCATTTGGGTGTTTCACTAATTCTTTTTTCTTCGTTTGATTCGCTTCGCCATGCCAACTTGTCACACTGATTTCTAAATCTTGACACATTTGCATCAGACGCTTGAATTGATCATTGATTAAAGCAATTAAAGGTGAAATATATAAAATTTTCACGCCATCGTGCCAATTTTCAATTTGATTGATGGCGGGCAAAAAAGCTGCTTCAGTTTTACCTGAAGCAGTTGGGGCTGCGAGTATGAAATTATTATCACTTTCTTGACTAAAAATAATCGCTTTTTTCTGTATCGGTCGTAATTCCTGCCAACCACTATCATAAATATATTCACGTAAAGACCGATTTAATAAGGAAAATGCATCTGCCATTAAAACACCTCAATTTGATCGTCATCCGTATTGGCTGCATCTTTTTGAACAGGGGCAGCAACAGAGCCAAACTTATCTTGTAAAGCATCAGATACTGTAATAGTTGGATTTTGACGCATCAAATCCAACAATTCAATAAAATCTTTAATCACCGCACGTGGGGTTAAAAATTCGTCTGCACCGGGACGATTCAATTGAATTTCCATATATTGCACAATTTCGGCTTCAGTTAAACTTACATTAGATTTATAATTTACTTGGTAAATCTGAATTAAATTAGATAGTAAAGTATAAATTTCTTCATTGGTCAATGGTTTCAGAGGTAAAGTTGTCCGATTTGTATTCAATAAATCCGAATCCATTCGCTCTTCGAGACCTAAACGCCCTTGTAAAGCACCATACGAAGCCATGCCACGCACATTATTATAAACCGTCTTGCGTGTTGCACCTAAATTGACAAACAAAGCTCGAGCAACATCAGCCTTACATTCATTATAAATATTCAAAATCCGCTCATAATTGCGTTCCCGCGAAACACTGTTAGACAATTTATAAATATTAACTGCCTCATCCAAATTCACTACAAACCCACTATAGCCAATCCCAATAAATAATTCTGACATGGTTTTTATGGCATCATACCAATTATCATCGCGAATAATACGATTAATACCTAGCGCTTGCTTACTTTCAGTCATCGTACGAATATCGCCTCTTAACCAACGAATCGCTTGTAACATTTGCTGTCTATCTTTATGAATTAATCCTCGATAATATTGAATAATGGCTTGGCCAAACTCAAAAGATAAAGCAACCGATTGAAATTTCGCAAAAGTATCTAAAATAATATTTTCTATTTCAGAGCTATATTTATCGTCCATAATGTCGGCTTGGCTAAGGTGATATTTATTAGAAAGATCTTGGATAATCTGCATAATCCATTCCTCAACAATGGTATTAAGCACATTCCCATTTTGGGCAGATTTGGTGACTAATTTATCCATAATTTCAGTATATAAAGCAACAGCACTCCCGTCAGTAGCGTAAAGACGTCGATTCGGTGTTAGATCAACGGTTGAACTGACGAAGTTTTTCTGCTGGGCTAAATTTTGAATAGTCTGCAACATAAAGCTTTTCCCACTACCAAAATCTCCCACCCAAATTCGCAAATCACTGCTACCTTGACTAACATCTTCTAAAGTTTGAATGACTTCTTCTACTTCATGACGACGCCCAACAAGCAAGTATTGGACGCCTCGTTTAGGCACAACACCTGCTTCTAACGCTTTAATGATACTATCTGCATCTTTACGGTTAACCGACACCACCATTAGGTCCACTCCTTCATCTACATATACTGCAATTGTATCATAATATCATGCTACAACCAAACGTTTGTTCGCTATATTAACCGATGTTTTAAAATAATAAATTGATTGCTGAAATGGCAGTTAGGATAATAATGAGATATTTATAGCTGGACTCATTAATATGTTTAATTAACCAAATGCCGATTAAAGCGCCAATTCCAATAAAAGGAATCAAAATTAATGTATAAGACATTGTTTCCCACGTAATGGTTCCCCATAAAAAGACATGAAATGGAACCTTTAGTAAATTAATGATCAAGAAAAACCAAGCAGTTGTTCCAATCATGGTATTTTTATTTAAGTTTTGGGCTAAAATATAAACATTAAATATTGGACCTGAAGCATTTCCAACCATTGATGAAAAGCCGCTGGTAATACCGACCAGTTGCGTTAACCAAAGATTGTCTGGCAACTCAACGGCTTTCTTTTGTAATTGACGAATAATTAGTAAAGCTAAGCAAAATAAAACAATGATGCCCATAATAAATTTGAACTGCTGATCATTCAAATAATTACCGACCAATGCTCCTAGGATAATACCAGTGACTGAAGCAGGCATGAGTTTTAAAATGTCCTTTAATCTTCCTTCTTTACCATATTGATAAACCGCTGCTATATCGCCGACGATAAGCATGGGTAACATGATCCCTGCAGAAGCTTTCCCGCCAAACATTGTAGCTAAAATCGCGACCGCTGGCATGGTAGCTCCTTGAATCCCTGCTTTAGAAAAACCCACAATTAAGGCCACTACAACTAGCATCAACCATTCACTTATATTTAATCCCATCAATAAATATCACCTCAATGAATCTTTTTATTATTCAACTGCCGATTCTAATGCTTTATTCACTGCACTTGTGATGACCTTTGTAGAAGCTGTAGCAGAAGTAACAACATCAATCTGATAAGAATTTTCTTCAATAATCTTGTTCACAATATGTTCGCCAACTTCTTCATAAGTTGTTACATGGTCGACAAATTCAATATTTTTGATTTTATGATCTTCCACTTCAACATCGATTTCAACTTTTAAAAGTAAGGTATCGACTCTTCCTCTATAAATCCCATCAGCAACATCTGCCATATCGATGTTAGTATAGTTAATGGAGCGATACTGCCATTGAAATATAATAAATATCGATGCCATCATAATAATTAAAACGCTTAATGAAGCAACCACAACTCTAAACATTTTTTTATCGTACAATCTTTTCTCTCCTTATAAAATCTATTCATTATCAAATTGTAGACTATTCTACATATTATTAAAAGCCTTAAAAAGCGTTTTGTTGAAAAGACATCAAAAAAGAGGCTGACAATTTGAATTATCAGCCTCACTAATATTAATTTATTTAAGCATGCGTCTCATTATAAATTTGATTTAATGCTTTTTCGAAAACGGTTACGGGCTGTGCACCAGGCACCCCATATTGGTTGTTAAACACAAAGAATGGTACACCTTGAATACCAATTTGATTGGCGGTCATGACATCTTGTTGAACTTGGTTCAAGTTAATCGCTGGATTATCCAAAATTGAACGAACAGCGCCTTCCTCTAAACCAACAGTTTTACTTAATTCTACTAAGGTTTCATGATCACTTAAAACTAAACCTTCTTCAAAAACGGCTTTATACAAACGGTTGAAGAAATCAATTCCCTTACCTTCATTAGTAGCATATTGAAAAACACGATGTGCATCAAGTGTATTTGACTCTTGTATAATATCAAAATTAAAATCTAATCCACTATCTTTTGCCATTTTAGTTATTTGACCAAAAGAAGCGCGCATTTCATCCGCTGAAACGCCTTTTTTAGCCGCCAAAGTTTCGACATAAGATTTACCTGGAATATGTTCTGCTGTTGGATCTAATTGGTAACTCTTATACTCAATTTCTACTTCATCACGGTGCTCAAATTTATCTAAAGCATCCTTTAAATTCGTTGTTCCAATGTAGCAAAAAGGACAGACGAAATCAGACCAAATCGTTATTTTCATTATTATTGTCCCCCTCGCTTAATTTTTCTTCCTTATTTAATTCTATGGGTCCACAAATACCTGTCTCAATATCACACGTGTAAGCCATAGATTCAGTAGTATCTATAAATTCAAATATTTTCATTGTTTTATTTTCAGTCGTCATATGATTCATTCCTTTCATAGCGCACTATATCTATTACACTACATTCTAATGTGTATTGGAATGAATTCACTTAATTAAAAGGTTGCTTTACCACCAATAATCGTTAAATCTGGATAATCTTCCATTCCTGCAATAATTGGCTTTGCTTTATTAATCAATTGTCGAAATACATCCATTTGCAAAGATGCTTGATGGGCCGCAGCATCTTCCCAAACTTCATAGGCGAAAACTTTGTCAGGCTCATCTTCATTCACACCAACGATATAGCAATAGCAGTTGTCGACCGCCAACATTCCCTCTGCATCCTCTAATAAATATCTCTGTAATTCTTCGCCTTTGCCTGGAGTTGCTGTAGTACTTCTATTCACTGCATATCTTTGCATCGTGATTGACTCCTAATTTTTTTAAATATCATTGACCAAATAATCAATCAATACATATTTAATATCATTATAGGAAACTGCTTCAGGCAAGGCAATTTTGACGGCTGAAAGTGAATCTATCCCAACCTTTTGGAATTGTTGCTTAATCTGTCGTTTGACTGATGACGATATTTCAGCCTTAAATTCCTCTAACTCCCCTTCTTCAGCTGCTTTTTGTAGATGATTTAATATAGTCCCTTCTGTTATTCCTATTTCAATCGCAATCTCGTATGGAGTTAAACCTTCGTTAGCTAAGGTTAAACTTTGTTTAAATGAAGCTGGTTCACTCGCACGACCTTGGTCAGTATCGAGATATTTATTTGATGGGGTTGAACTTAAGAAATTTTCAATGGCGGGCAGGAAATGTCCGGCATATTTTTCAGCTTTAACTGTACCGACACCTTCGACTTGTAGAAATTCAGCATAAGAACGTGGCATCGAACTAGCCATGTCCTCAAGAGATTTGTTTGAAAAGACGATGTAAGCCGGTACCGACTCGGCTTTAGCAAGGTCAGCACGAACTTGACGTAATTTTTCAAATAAGTCTTGATTAACAGCGTTTTGACTGCGACTGATTGAGGTTCGACTGCTCGTTTCAGCTTGGTATTGACGTTGTTTAATCGTCAATTTGGCCTCGCCCTTGATAATCGCTTTGGCACTTTCCTTTACAAAAAGACCTCGATGTTCAGTTAAACCTATATAATCATGGGCTACCAGCGCTGAAATAATATCACGAATTTGCTGTGTCGAATAATTAGCCATCAAACCATAGGTCGAGAGTTGATCAAAACGATTTTCTAAAACACGTTGATTTTTGCTCCCCCGTAAAACATCAATAATCATGGTTGAACCATAGTGATATTTCATTCTCAACATACAAGAAAGAATCATTTGACCTTCTTTGGTTACATCAGTAAATTTGACCGGGTTCACACAATTCGAGCAGTTTCCACATGGCATTGTGGGCTGTTCGCCAAAATACCTCAAGGTGAAATTGCGTAAGCAACCTGTAAAATTAGCATATTGAATCATAATATCCAAACGTTGTTGCGAAAGTTCATCATTGCTTTGAGCAATCAAAAATTTATTTGTCATAATATCTTGCGCTTTATATAACAAAAGCGCTTCAGATGGTAACGAGTCACGTCCAGACCGACCGGCTTCTTGATAGTAACTTTCAAGGTCTTTAGGCAGGTTGAAATGGATAACTTTCCTAACATCAGTCTTATCAATCCCCATTCCAAAGGCATTTGTCGCCACAATTAAATTCGTCTCATCATTAATAAATGCATCTTGAGCCTTCAATCGTTCGTCATTCGACATCCCGGCATGGTAACGCCCCACTGCATAGCCATTTTTCCGCAAATCATCATAGAGTTTATCGACGCGTTTGCGCGTATTAGCATAAATGATGATAGCTTCATTGTGGTTGATCAATTGATATAAAGTCGACATCCGATTAGCAGGTTCCAAGACGGAAAATTTAATGTTTGGTCGATCGAATGAATTAATAAATACCTTCGGTTTTTCCAATTGCAATTGCGCAACAATATCTTCTTGTACCAACTTAGTCGCTGTTGCAGTAAAGGCTGCTACAACCGGACGTG
The DNA here is from genome assembly GCF_052115865.1 of Fundicoccus sp. Sow4_H7. Taxonomy (NCBI): domain Bacteria; kingdom Bacillati; phylum Bacillota; class Bacilli; order Lactobacillales; family Aerococcaceae; genus Fundicoccus; species Fundicoccus sp. Sow4_H7. Next base: position 57,077 of record NZ_JBQKME010000011.1, read on the forward strand.
TCGGTAATTGTTGGACAAATTGATTGATATTTCGATAACTCGGCCTAAAATCAAAGCCCCATTGCGACACACAGTGAGCCTCATCAACGGCTACCATGGAGATATTTTGTCGGCTTAAATAGTCTGTAAAACCATTGTTTTCTAGCCGTTCCGGCGCAACATACAATAATTTTAAAGCTCTTTGATTTAACTGAGTAATTATATTCTGAAAATCTTCTTCTGAAATGGTGGAATTTAAATAAGCAGCCGCAATCCCTTGTTGTTGCAATGTATCCACTTGATCTTTCATTAAAGAAATTAAAGGTGAAACAACGACAGTTAACCCTGGCATAACCAGTGCAGGTAACTGGTAACAAATCGATTTACCTCCACCCGTTGGCAAAACACCTAAACTATCTTGTTGGGACAACAAAGTCGTAATTATTTCTTTTTGACCTGGTCTAAAGTGACTGTAGCCAAAATATTGCTGTAAAACGGATTCTAAACTTCTTGGCACTTCGTCACTCCTCCTATCAATTCATTAGCTATTGGTATTATAACACGTTCCCTAAAAACTGAAAATGACGCCTTAACTTAAGTCAATGCGCCATTTATCATAATTTAATATGATTGATTTAACAAAATAATCGGAGGGATAAAAATGAAAACTTCTTTTTCTAACCGTCAACTTAGCCTCATCCTCGGAGTCACACTAATCCTTATGGCAATCACATCTGGAGTCGCTTTCGGCAGCCTCCATCCAATGATTTTCACTTCCAACAGCTTCAATTTTTAAGCAAGCCATCTTTTAACACTAGAAATTTTTCTTTGGCTAATTGTCCTCATCTTAGACATTATCGTCACTTGGGCACTTCATTTGCTTCTCCAACAAACAAACCATGCCCTTTCCCTTCTCGCCAGCCTTTTCCGTCAGCTTTCTCATTTAAATTCTCAACCTAATAAATATCTCTGCTGCCAGCCAAACGATCGAATTGCTCTAAAAAATTTCAACCTTGTTTGGTCATTTGGCCTAATCCTATTTGGATTTCACTTAATCTTAGTTGGTTTTATCAGTTTAAAAGTGATATTTATTCTAAAAGTCCTTGCCTATTTGGTGATATTAGCAGGAATTTCCTATTGTCTCGTTCATTCATTTGATTCAAGTAGTCCTTCTGTTGAATCCGTGGCAATCCTCGTTGAAAATGTTTTAACCTTACTCGTGATTATCGGTGAACTTGGTTTATGCTTGTGGCTAATATTCAAAGGGCGTTGATAGACGCTTTTTAATCCGACTCAGTGACTCAACCGTAATCCCTAAATAAGAAGCTAATTGATGCTAAGGAACACGCTCAACTAAGTCAGGTTGTTCTTCTAGCAAATTCAAATACCTCTCTTGTGGAGACAGAGTAACAAAGGTTGCTTTGTCTTCTTGACTTGCCATTAAATTTTCTTACATAAATGAATGTGTAAGATTAACGAGAGTAGGATACTTTTCAAACATCGCCGACTCACTAAAGAAATCTCCAACGAGTAAGACCGAATCTTCTGTGCAGGCTAATGAATAGTCTGAAGGAATCCTTAGTGTGTAACTTCTATAAATCATCGCAGTATCAAATTCAGTAAAAAAATTAATCGTCTGCTCTTTACCATCTTCATCAATGGCATATTGACGAACACAACCTTTTAAAACAAAATAACAATCATCAGAAACTTCGCCCTGTTCAAGTAAAATCGTTCCTTTTAGATAATCTCTAACATCCAAATCATGCCTAGTTCTTTAACTTCGTCGGCTGATAAATTTAAATTACTCAAAAATTGATGTAATAATGGATTCATGATAGCCCTCCAAGAATCTTCCGTTACTAAACAGGGAGAAAATGCTGTGCTGAATTAATCTATTGCAATTTTAATGACCGCTTTTTTGTAGGTCATTGGCGTCACAATATGGCGTCCTGCTTTATGCCCATCCCATGGAAATAAAACATAAGCTGTTCCGGCTGTAATTGAAAATGGATGGTCGCTTGGACCTGTGAAAAATGTAATATCTTTATTTTCATCATAAGCGACCGTTTCGGTTAACGCCTCAATTGGACTCCAATATAACAACTCATTGCCTTCCAACAAAATTTGGATGTCTAGGTACTTTTGATGAGCCTCGTATTCACCGAAATCTGCCGCTAATGTCTCCCCTTCAACAAAAAAGTAAAAACCATTGTCAAATGGATACTGCTGACCTACTTCATAATTTTGCTGAGTTAAAACAGTTTGCAGAACACCGTCTATCTTTTTATAAATATCTGGATACTGTTTCAAATGCTCAATATGATCTAAAATCATTTTAACCCCCCCTTAAATAAATATCTCTCAACTTGCTAAATTCATCATAAAGCAGTTCAGATTTCTAAGCAATATAATTTTATTTTAAGAGGTGCTTTATGTATGCAAATAACGAATTTAAGATTGTAAAGGTGGAATAATATGTAAAATTAGCTAACGCTTAATTTTGTAATGTCGGATGCTATTAAGGCAATGATTTTTTATCATGATGTATTTGATGGCATTGTAGGAGATGTCTATGATTTCCCAAATCGTAAAGGTGAAAATGAAGCAAATATTAAAGTCGGACATGTTAATTTACGCTTTATCGATGAAAATAAAAATTACGAATGTTTCCATCCTAAAAAGAATGAAGTCGATTCAATTTGGTTACAAATAACAGTAGATAATGTAGAAGAAGTTCTTGAAAAAGCACATCCACAATGTTCAATCGTGACTCAAGAAATCGCTGAATTCATGGGGACAAAACATGCGATTATTTTGGATCCGTTCGGTTATACTTGGACAATCAACCAAATAATTGATGAAATTTCATTGGAAGAACGTTACGCTAAATATCAAGAAATGCAAGCGGAGATGGAGTAAGTAATGTTAGAATAAACCAAAGCCCAAATAAAATTATTTTGGGACAAGTCGGTCAATTAGGATTCTGATTGACATTAACAACTGTTATTGTCGGTCAACGCCCGTCTTCACCGATATTAAACACGGTTATTGATTTATTGCCTTTCTTTAGCCAGAAAAAACTATTTTAAGCTTCACTCGATGCCAATTGAGGAGAAAAGTAACTTTGTTTTAGCCGTAACAGTTAATAATTTTAAAAAAAACACACCATAATAAAAACAGAAACCACTCACTCCCAAATGAGCTCGTGATTTCTGTTTTTTATTATTTATTTAAGAGATGCTTGGTCCTTTTACTTCACGTAGGAAACCGAATGTATCTATACCTAATTCATCATCATGCTGGCGGTGAATGGGAATGTCTAAAATATTTAAGACGATTTCACAGGTTACACCAATTTGTGCTTCGATTAAGTGGCCACCAATAACTGAATAATCCGAACGACCTAGTGTAATGTGTATATGTGAATGTAGCTTATTATCTAATTGTGTTAGAAAGCCTGTTAAATTAAGCACTTCAAACATTTCATTAAACTGCTGTGTGCGATATTCTTTTGTTTCGATATCAAAAAAGGCGATATTGGCAATATCTACCGCACCTAATCCTGTTATACTGGCTGATTTGACATTTTCTTTTTCAGCAATCGCCAGCAAACTTTCCATCACACGATCACCTTTATCTAAACGAACTACAATATGTTTTTCATGTTTTTTATATTCCATTAAATAAGCCTCATTTCATTATTGATAGGTTGGCCCACGTAAAATATTAATGGTTGTTGTGAAACTCATTGATTCATCAATCACATATTCCGAATAAATTTCACCAATTTTTGGAGCATAATAATATCGTTGTACTTCACCGGTTTCAAAGGTTGATTCGATAACGACAACATTGTAGTAAGTGATGTCTTCTAATTCAAATTCGGCAAGAATATCCGTCACGACATAATCTTGATCCGCCTTGTAGCCACGTGAAAAAGTTGTCCCAACTTCTAAACTAGCCGGTAAGAATAATGCTTCGATGCCATCCGTTGCATCTTCAGAATAACGAAAGTCATTTTGCTCATAGGATTCAGGGAAATAAGCGAGTTCATAAATACCATCTTCTCTTATCTGATAAACATAGGAGACAGTAGTACCGGTGTTATCCACGCTAATTTGATAAATCCCTGCTTCGTCTGGCGCATAGTCAAAATAAGATTTATAAGGTACAAACTCATTACCTTCGCCACTGTAATCATAAAATTGATAATATAAGCCAGGGGCATAGTCCAGTCCAGAAACGGCGTCTTGTGCTGTGACAGATGTTAGTTGTCCATTCATTGTGATTGTTAATAAAATTAGCCATACAAGCTGGAAATATTTTTTTATTATCTTTGTCATATACTTTTCTTCCTCTCTTTTAATTAAGCAGTTTCCATAATATAATTGTACTTTAATATCAATATATTTTCAAAAGTTATGAATACAAAAAGTCGAACCCCATACTATAAAAATACAGAATCCGATTTAAGTTCATACTTTTTATTCGCCACTAAACATCCAAGATATCCCAAAAGGATCTCTAAGCATTCCAAATAATTCCGTCCACTCCGTAGATCAAAAGGTCATCGTTTCTTCACAACCTAATTTTTCCGCATGGTCAAAGAAATCTTTTACTTTTTGAACTTCTGCTTCATCGTTTAAATCAAATACAAAACTAAGGTTACTCCCTTCGTGATCAACTGGCGTATTATTCCAAGTGTCAGAAAGGAAAATGATGTTCTCGAATATTTCAATACTTGCATTCATGGCAAACTTTGATGGGTCAAGATGTTAGGACGTTCTGCTTCGGTCATATCTGCGAATATTTCATCGAAAGCAAGTAAGACTTGAACATTTTCTGCACCAAGCTTTTTGTAAAACTCAAGCACATCAAGTGTGTTAGGGAAATTTATATAAGGGACTAATTTCACCACAAACCTCCTATTATTGACCAAGCGTCGATTGACGCTTTGATAATGCCATCATTTTATCAAACTTACTACTAAAGTCACTTTGAAACAGAGATATTTATTTTATGGTTTGAAAAAGTCCTAAGTAATAAGAACACACACCTAAAATACTCATAACGATACAAAAGAATAAGCCGTGTTGAACGGTATAAGTATTAATGAGCCAACCACCAATAAAACTTCCAGCGACTGCACCCAGCGTATGGGCGGTCGTAATCAGCGACTGCCCTTTGACCTTGTCGGTTGCTTCCATTTGGCTATTTGTATAATAAACGGATGCCACTATATAGATCCCAAAAGCAAAAGGCTGTAAGAGCTGAGCCCCATAAATCCCTAAAATTGAGGGCGTCAAAAAGGTTAAGGTCGTTTTAATCGCAAAAAATATCGCTGCTGTCATCATGAGTTGATTAATTGAAAAACGACGGTTGATTCGAGAAAACATAATTAAAATGGGGACTTCTGCGATTGCGGAAAGGCCCATCGCAAAGCCCATGTTTTCAGTTGTTCCACCAAGTTTTTCGACAATTTGAATCATAAAAAGGTTAATAAAATTATGGCCAATAAAAAAACAGAATGAGCCAAATACAATATATTTAAAATGGGGATATTTATTAAAAAAAGGCTCTTTAGCGGGTTGTAGCGCAACATCCAGTGGATTTAATTTAATATCTTGCGAGCGCTGTGCAAATAATGACTTTAGAACGGTCTGATATAAAATCGTGAGTAGCGTGAGGTAAATAAGGTAACCTAGAATCGCGACATAAATAACAGCTTGGGTTCCCAGTTTATTAACTAAAATCCCTAGCCCCGTTGATGTAACTGCAAAAGACGCACTTTGAAATGCACGAAAAGCGCCATAATTAATTTTAAAATGATTATTCATCAAGTAAACACCAATCGCACTTAAAAAAGGCAACAGAGTCACTTGAAACATTAAGAGCAACATATAAAAAACGGCCACAAGCGTCACGATGCGGTTAGCAAGCAAAACACCCACTAATAACAGCAAACTAGGAATGACAATCATCAGATTCACATGCCAAAGGTTGAGTTTAATACTCTTATCCACTTTATCCGCCAGCCAAGGTTGAATAAAACTGGCGATTAGATTCGCGGTTGACGTGATCAAGCCAATCATAAAATCATCCAGGCCTTGAGCCAGCAAAAATACCGAGCTATAAGCCGAAATCGAACCCACCACCACATCATAACTTCCCATCATGCCACCATAATTGATATTGATCCTCTTCATCAACTTCCTCCTACATATTCACTACTGCCTATCATACTAATTCGTGCCATGAATAACAACAACCCCAAGCAAAATAAATATCCCTGCCTTTCTTGCTGTGTGAAAAGCAGAGATATTTATTTGAGGGGTTTTAATTGTCAAGACGAAGGAACATGGCGTTAATGGCTACGATAACGGTTGAAAGTGACATTAGAATGGCGCCGACGGCAGGTGAAATGGTGATGCCAATCGGTGCTAGCAGGCCTGCGGCTAAAGGAATCGCGATGAAGTTATAACCTGCACCCCAAATTAAGTTTTCTTTCATTTTGCGATTGGTTTTGGTTGCTAGTTCTAGAAAGGCTTCGATATCAGACGGATTCGATTGAGTTAGGATAACGTCGGCGGAATCGAGAGCGACTTGAGTTCCGGCACCAATCGCGATACCTACATCAGCAAGCGCAAGTGATGGCGCATCGTTGACACCATCTCCGACCATAATGATTGTTTTGTTTTGATTTTTAAGGTCTTCAATTAGTTTGTATTTGTCTTGCGGCGACTGGTTGGCACGGTATTCAATTCCAAGTTCTTGTGCCACTTCTTCGGCGGCTGCCTCATTGTCTCCGGTTGCCATGATGGCTTGTATGTTATGATTTTTGAGTGTTTGAATCAGGTCACGACTGGATTCTTTTAGCTCATCACCAAGTGCAACAATCGCAATGGCTTGATTATTTTCAGTAAGAACACTGATCGTTGAGCCGGTTGGGCGATTAAAGTCGATGGATTTGTTATAAGTTTTTTCACTAATTAGGGCATATTCTTTGCCATTGGCAGTTCCTTTAACACCTGCACCTGAGATATTTTCAGTGTCGTCAAAATGAGTTGGTGCGATTTGTTGTTCGCTAGCATATTGTACAATGGATTGAGCAATTGGGTGACTAGACCCGGCTTCAATTCCTGCCATAATCGCTGTGACTTCTTCTTTTGAGTATTGGTCAGTTGTTGATGCTAGTTCTAAAACTTTGAATTCGCCTGTTGTTAACGTACCTGTTTTATCTAAAATCATCACGTTGGCATTGTCAGCTAATTCTAAGACTTCGCGGTCTTTCACTAATAACCCTCGACTTGCACCGAGTGATGTTGAACGTGCGACAACTAAAGGAATCGCTAAGCCTAAAGCATGTGGACATGCGATGACAAGAGTCGTCACCGTATAACTAATGGCCGTTTGTAAATCTGCCACGATGGTCCAAACGATGAATGTGATTATTGCCACAGCTACCGCAATATAGAATAACCAACCGGCAACTTTTTGAGCAAGTCCTTCCGCTCGCGAGGGCTGATTTTGTGCCTGCGCAATTAAATCTTGTACTTGGGAAACGAATGAACTGTCCCCTGTTTCTGTGACTTCGATAGTGAGTGTTCCATCACCGTTTGTTGAACCTCCGATAACTTTATCATTCGGCTCTTTGGTAATTGGCTTTGATTCCCCTGTAAGAAGTGCTTCATTGACGCGTGATTGGCCACTAATGATTTTTCCATCGGCAGGGATATTTTCTCCAGCTTGCACACGCACTTTGTCGCCAATTTTGAGGTCTGCGACAGGTTTCATTTCAGTTGTACCATCTTCCAGCACAACATGCGCATCTTTTGGAACTAATGCAGCTAGCGACGCCTGCGCATCCCCCGCATCCCCGACCGCTTTCATTTCAATCCAATGTCCAAGAAGCATAATTAAAATCAGCGAAGCAAATTCAAAGAAAAAGTCCATGACATGTTCGCCCGTCGTATAGCGCGCAATCACTGCATAAATACTATACACATAGGACACACTAATCCCCATCGTTACCAACGCCATCATCCCCGGCGCTTTCTGCTTAAACTCGTCCACCGCCCCTTGATAAAACGGCTTCCCTCCATAAATAAATAACACTGTCGCAAAGACCGCAACGATGATATCCGAATATGGAAAAGTAAATTGAAATGGCAACGTCAGCCCCATCATCGGTGATAAAATCATAATCGGAATCGCCAAAGGCAGCGACTTTAAGAAAATTCCTTTAAAATTCCCGTGGTGGTGGTGATGATGATTGTGGCCGCTGTGGTCGTGATGATCGTGATGATCGTGATGATTGTGATTTTCATGGTGTTTATGTTCGTGACTATGATGTGTACTTGTATTCTTTTTATGTTCTCCCATAATAAATACCTCCAAATTCATCGTTAACATTTGTAACTATATATAATATATCATTTGCGGTTACATTTGTAAACGTAAATATCTTAAATAATCAAATTTTTTTTTAATGGTATTTATTTTTCTATAATAAGTTACTTTGAATCATATAGCCCTCATTCATTTTCGTTTCAAGTGATACTGATATCACTCGTTTTGATGTCGAGTGATACTGATATCACTCGTTTTGATGTCGAGTGATATTTATATCACTCGTTCTGATGTCGAGTGATACTGATATCACTCGTTTTGATGTCGAGTGATATTTATATCACTCGTTCTGATGTCGAGTGATACTGATATCACTCGTTCTGATTTCGAGTGATACTGATATCACTCGTTTTGATGTCGAGTGATATTTATATCACTCGTTCTGATGTCGAGTGATATTTATATCACTCGTTCTGATGTCGAGTGATATCTATATCACTCGTTTTATCTTTAGCTTTCTTTTTTTATTCCTAAATTTCTCTTATCTATATATCTAAATTTTATGTTTAAGAATTGATATTCAAAACTATTAATTGGGTTGATAAATGACCCTTTTGAAGAGCTAACCTCGAAATATTTCTTTAAAATTTTATTCACTCTATAATACTTCACCTGCCCACCAAACAAGCTTAACACTTCGCTGGTTTTCAAATTCTTATATGGAAATAAAACACCATACCCACAAATCGTCCGCAATATGGCTTTTTCAGAAGCCTCTGTACTTCCGCATGCATGACAACAAACATGGAACCGAACAACCTCGGTATTAAAACTCCTACAAAGATAACAATAAATTCCTTTACGCAAACTTTCAAAACGGTCATCCGTAATTGACTTCAAACGTAAATTTTTTTCCGTCCACGACAACAACCATTGCGCTTCCCTTTCTATATTCACGGTATCATCAATAAATATCGTGCAATCTTCTGCCAACTCCTGCAAATACCGCTTTAACTTCGCTCGTTTCAAATACAAAGCGGAATCAGCGCCAACGATTTCGACACTATCCGATTCATTAATGAACAACAGTTTTCCCACCAGCTCACCTCGACTTCCACTTGACCGGTGAATGTTTTTAAAAATTTCCATCGTTCGCTTCAACTGCGCAAAATCATCTCGCGCTTTTGGCCTTCCATTGACAAGCCACTTTCCATCGCGATATTCATAATCCGAATCATAATTTTTCACCTCAAACACCCACCAGCCAAGCTGCGTAATCAACAACAAATCCACTTGAATCTCACCAAAATCATGATTAAAGGTCAAATCATTTAGCAACTGCCACTCACTTTTTTTATAGTCTGAGATCAACTGAAACGCCTCTAACTCTCCTTCAAAACCAACCCTTCGAATAAATAACTCTTTTTCTTCCGTAGGGCTTAAACGACCACGTGATTGCAACTCTTCCAATAATTGGTGCTCCTGTGATTTTCTCATTCTCAAAACGGAATCCTCCTTTTTTACCCTTTACTCATATATACGTAAAAAATCACGAATTCCATTATTACAAATTAAAAAACTACCAAAAATTTGGTAGTTTACAGTGATATTTAATTTTGGATTGATGAATGGAGGTTTAATAAGTCCAATTGTAAGGAGCGATTCGACAAAGCTATATGATTAAATTCTAGCTTCAAGGTCTCATCCTGAGTTTTAATTTTGACTCTTTTCATTGCGAGCCCTGAAATGGTGACCGAGCGAATATCGGAAACTGGAATCACTCGATGCTTGATTTCTTCAAAGGATACGTTCATTTTAACAAGGTTTAATTTCTCGTTGTCTAGAATATCGACGTAATAACCAGAACCCTTCAATCAGCCAACAAATTCCGCATAACCTATTGAAGCTGAAGCATCAGCATATTTTGCTTTTATCGCTAAAATAGCTTCCTTGGCAATCATAATTTTAATATTCAATAGTACTTTTTTCGTCTAATAGTAGTGATATTTATTTGGCGAGGGTTGAAAATCGTTCGACAATGGCCCTTTGGAAAGCGCCATTACCCACAGCCAGGGGTTTAAAAATCAATTTAATTGTGTCGTCAGCCGTTTGAATTTTGACTTTTTTGATGATGAAGCCTGAAATTTTTATCGATTGGACATCCGATAAAGGAATTACATCGTGTTCAATTTCCTCGAAGGAGAGGTTCATTTTAACTAAGGTAATTTTTTCATCATCAAGTATAACCGTATAGTAACCAAAGCGCATGGCGGCACCGTCTTCAGCGTATGCAGCCGTTGCAGTGTTATCGGAATATTTTTCCACAACAGCTAAAATATCATCTTCTGTAATTCTAAATTTCATATTCAACACCTCTTTCTACCTTAACTTTAAAGGAAAATGCATGCGGTGTCTAATGATTAAGCTTATCATCGGCAATTCGTTTGAATGGTAATTTTTGCTTGTAAACATAAAACATCAGTCCTAATAGTGCTAGCAAGAAAATTGGCAATAAAGCCACGTGGATATGATTCGCAATTAATCCAAATAATGGTGGCATGAGCATGGTACCAACATAGGCACTTGCCATTTGGACACCAATAATGGCTTGTGACAAATCGGCGCCAAAATAATCAGGTGTCGAATGAATAATAGCTGGATAAATCGGCGCACAACCAAGACCAATCAAGACAAATCCAACCACTGATAAAACAGTTCCATAAGGAATCAACAATGCAATAATGCCAATTAAAATTACATTGATGCCGATTTTTATCATATCATCATCGGTAAACTTTATGGTGACAAATCCACCAATAGCGCGTCCAACTGTGATCCCAATAAAAAACATACTTGCATAAGTTGCGGCTGCTTCTTCATGGACATTTTTATATATATTTAAATAAGTACTTGCCCATAAACTTGTCGTCGCTTCAATTCCACAATAACATAAAAAAGAAATCAAAGATTCTTTCGCAGACGGTAGCCGTATAATCTGTTTTAGGCTCAATGATGGAGTATCCAGATGATCAGATTCGCCCTGTTCATTTTTGCCGTTTTTCCTTCTATCATTCCAAAGAGGTAATGACAGGAAGAGCACTGTCGTCAATACAAACTGAAAAATTGCAATATATAAATACCCTGTATTCCAAGTCCCACCTATGGTCAACACATAACCTAAAATAGCTGGACCTAGTGAAGCCCCTACTCCCCAAGAACAGTGAAGCCAACTCATATGGCTACTTGGGAAATTCAAAGCCGCATAATTATTAATCGACGCATCAACACTTCCAGCACCCAGTCCGTATGGAATCGCCCATAAACAAAGCTGCCAATAAGCATGCGAAATCGAAAAACCATACAAAGCCACGGCAGTTAAAAGCACGCTAATAGCTGTAACTTTCCCTGTCCCCAACCACTTTGTCAAACGATCACTTTGTAAACTCGAAATAATCGTCCCAAAAGCAATAATCATCGAAATCCCACCTGCAAAAGAAACTGGCACTTCAAATTCCATATACATCGTCGGCCAAGCCGCTCCCAACAAAGCATCTGGCAAACCTAAAGAAACAAATGCCACATAAATAATTGCTAATAATAAACTAAACATACGCCACCCTTTTCATCCTCAATTAATAATCCTAGTTATTATAAACCATTTAATTAAGGAAGTTAAGTAAATACTAAAACAATTATCCTTGCGCCCATTCTTCCCGCAAAATCCCCATACGAATGGAATCGTAGTACTCCCCATTGTAAAATCGTACCTTGCGAAGCCTCGCTTCCAATGTCATTCCCAACTTCTCACCCACACGCATCATTCGCGCATTCCCCGACCAGGTCGTAAACCCAACCCGAGCCACATCTAAATTCTCAAACAAATAATCCATCCACAATCTCATTGCCCGATATCCTAAGCCAAAATTCCAATTGTTTGACTCATACAAAACGATCCCCATCTCCAACCAATACTTCCCTTCGTCTTCCCAATAATAAGAAACTGTCCCTACAAATTTATCATCCACAACTACTGCCCAAAACCGTGGATGATTCACCCAAGAACTCGCACCCTTTAAAAACTCCTCATATGACTTTTGCTCATGCGAAAAATAAGGCGCATCCCACTCCTTCCACTCAGGCCAGGCCTCCTTAAACACCAACTCCCAAAACCGCTCCAAATCCCCTGCTTCGATCGGCCGCAAGACCATATCCTTATCCCTTAACATAAAATCCCCCATTTCCCTTCCATAATACCACCCCTCTAAATAAATATCACTGCTAGTTTCACTATAAATTGGAATTTCAAGAAATGTTTGCTTCTAGAATTAATTAGATAAGTTTTGTGCAAGCAAACGTTTGCTTTGAAATCGAGCTAAACCGAGTTTGATTAAAATGAGATCCAATTCTCTGCCCTCATTGATTCGTTGACCGACTAGAAATTCAGCAATCTCTGTTATTCGGTATATGTTTAGTTCGGATGTGCCAGTTGACGTGCTATCTGGTACATTTGCAACTCTATTGTGCCACTTAGACTAGTCAAAGTTACACACGCTTATACCACCGATTATTAAAATCAAATTATTTGTACTTTCCACTAAGTATTGTCATAATTATCTTGCAACAATATGTTAGGAGGACATGACAATGCCTTGGAATATGAAAGATTATCCCGCTTCGATGAAAAACTTTGAGCCCCTATTACGTAAAAAAATGATTGATATGGCAAATGCTATGTTGGCCAACGGTTATGATGACGACCAAGCCATACCTATTGCTATTTCACAAGCTAAGGAATGGTTTGAAAATGCTACAACAAAAGAAAAAGAAGAATTCGAAAAAGAAGCCAATCCACAGAAAAACGATCAACATGAACAATCGGGCAATCCAGATTTACTCGATGAAGATGTAGAAGTATTTTTTAAAGAAGATAAATGGCAGGTAAAAACAAAGAAAGCAGAACGTGCTGATCAAACTTTCGATACCAAAGCCGAAGCTATCAAACGAGCTAAAGAAATCGCAGAAAATAAAGATACAGACGTTATTAGTTACACAAAAGATGGCAAAAAACAGTCATAAAAATAAGCAGTCCAGCATCACTGGACTGCTTTTCTCACTTAACATTTATTTATCTAAAATCGCAACCGCTCGTACCGGTGATCCGTCCAATCCAACTAATGCCAATGGCAGACCGACAAACAAAAATTTCTCTCCCTTAGGTAATTGATCCAAATTCACCAAATCGGTATAAGTGACAATCCCCATTCCCAACAACTCGCGTTCCAAGGCTACACTTAAATCCCCCGCCACAAACAATGGTTTAGCAGCAACAATCCGCTCCAGAACAGGCAGATCAACAAACGCATCAAATAACAATCCTATCCCAATAGGAAAGACTGCATCATCCACGTCCACTAATTGTGCTGAACCTATAAAATGATCTAAGGAAATGGCATCAATTGAAGGAGCTCCTTCATGCATATGAGAAAATGCATCAACGTGTGTTCCCGTATGCGAGCCCATCTCCATACGATGAACCTGCCAACTATGTGTATCAAAATCCACATGCTTTTCAAACTTCACTTCTGGGTCAGCAGGATAGACAGGCATATTCGTATAGATTTTTTTCGTTAAATCGATTATTTTCACTATTTGACTCCTAGCAGAGATGTTTATTTAAAGGGGTTTTTAAAATAAATACGTTTTTTCGTTGGCCGTTTGTAAAGTCCCGATAAAGGGATTGGATGGGATTTTAAGTGGTTTTGCGCGACTTGAATGGTTTGTTCAGCATGCCCAAATACAAATGTGGCCGTTGAACTTACCGGAAAATTATAATGAATATTCGCCAATGCAATGGAAAGTCCGGCTTGCTGGCGCCGCATTAAGCTCAAGGAACGGTTAATCACATCATTGGTACGCGTAGCGGCTTTGATATACTTTTTCGGTTCAAGACCTGTTGAAATCACATATTCAATTTGCCCCTCAGGTGCTCGCTTGAACAAATTCGCCGGTGAATTTAGTAGCAGACCACCGTCAACCAATTGATAACCGCCAAGCGATGTCGGCTGAATCACAAAGGGATAAGAACTGGAGGCCAGGCATGCATCCACGACTGAAATATCTTCCGGATAAAATTCAATTTCTTCAGGATTATCAATAAATTGACTCGCATCATTTGAAAAAACGACCAATTTTCCACTAATTAAATCCGTAGCCGTTATCGCAATCGGCATTGTTAAATCAGACAACATCACCTCACGATATAAAGGATGGATGTCCGCGATCACTTCTTTTATTTTATCCATGGCCACAAAACCGGTGGAGTAATTCAACACCAACAGGCTGGTCACGATTTGACGCTTCTTAAAAATTTCACTTTCAGCTATTAAGCGATCTGTTTCGATAACCAAATCTTTTACTTCGGCTGCCGTTAAACCATAGGCAACTCCCGCTGCAATAAAGGCACCCATTGAAGTTCCAGCAACAGAGGAAATGGCTAAGTTCTTACGCTCTAATTCCTCTAAAATTGCCACTTCAGCAAAGCTTTTTGCCCCTCCACCAGAAAAACTTAAACCGATTGTTTTAGCTGTTAATCTATCTTTTCTATCCATTCAACCACCTCAGTAAGATATATTAGCATAAATTGTTAGCTGTTTAATCCTACCTAAGTCAGATTTGAAAGACTTTTAACATCATTTAAAAAAATAAAAATATCTTTATACGTCCGCCAGCAAACTTTCATAGAATTCTTCGCTCTCCAAAAATGTCTTAAACTGCGTCTGATACATTTGCTTATAAAGGCTATCTTGTTCCAACAACTCAAGGTGGGTCCCAACTTCTGCTACACGCCCCTTGTCTAAAACCAGAATTTCATCAGCATTCATAATCGTCGATAAACGATGGGCAATGACTAAGGTCGTCCGCTCCTTCATCAAAGGCTCCAAAGCTTCTTGGATTAGCTGCTCTGAAATAGAATCCAAACTCGAAGTCGCTTCATCTAGCAACAAAATTTTCGGATTTTTCAAGATCACACGTGCAATCGACACCCGTTGCTTTTCACCACCCGATAACTTCGTCCCACGGTTCCCCACGACCGTCTCATATCCATCCGGCAAACTCATAATAAAATCATGAATATTGGCCGCACGACAGGCTTCCACCAACTCTGTATCCGTAGCATCTGCCTTGGCATACAACAAATTCTCCTTAATCGACGCATTAAACAAGTAAGTCTCCTGCGTGACCATGCCAATTTGTTGCCGTAAAAATTCCAAATCCAAATCCTTTATCGAAACCCCATCTAAATAAATATCTCCGCCTTTACTATCATACAAACGTGGAATCAAATTAAATAAGGTTGACTTACCTGCACCGGAATGTCCAACAATCGCTAATGTCTTGCCTGCCTCAACACTAAAACTTACCCCTTTAATAATCGGTTTATTCGGCTGATAATCAAAATAAACATCATTAAAGGTCAAATTACCTTTAAAATCATCAATTACAATTGGATTTTCCACTTCTTCAATCTCAACTGATAAGTCTAAATAATCAAAAATTCTTGTAAATAAAGCAAGGGAACGGACAAATTCAATTTGAACATCCAATAAATTCATGAGAGGACGATATAATCGCATCATTAAACTGACCATAATCGTAATATCCCCAATCGTTAGATTGGTATGGCCTCTTTTTAAAATCAAAAATCCACCAATTAAATACAAGACCATTGGTCCTAACTCAACCAGTGTAAAAGCGACCATTCTAAAGAAGCTTCCTAACGTCCGCTCTTTAATTTTTAAAGCTGACAGATCATCATTAATTTTTCCAAATCGCTTGTGTTCACTTTCTTCCTTCGTAAATAACTTAACCAACTGTTGTCCACTCACGCTCAAGGTTTCATTCACGACCTCATTAGCCTGATCGTTCATTTGTTGCGTTTCTGTTGTCAAAGCCCATCTCTTCTTCCCTACTAATTTAATTGGAATTACTAAAAGAGGGACAACTAATAAACTCACAACCGCCAAAATCCAATTCATACGAAACATCACCACAATCGATGTCAGCAAAACCGCCACATTTGAAATAGTTTGCGTAAATGTGCCCGTTATAACCGACTCAACTCCAGCAATATCACTGGTCATTCGCGTCACAATTTCCCCTTGCTTGCGTGAAGTGAAGAAACTTTGCGGCATCTTTTGTAAATGTGCATACATTTGATTTCTCAAATCTTTCGCAATATTTTGTGACAACCAAGCACTCAAGTAAACTTGCATTAAACTAATCAAACTAGATGCAAATAAAACACCAACTGATAAAGCAATTAATACTACTAAACGATCGAAGTCCTCTGCAATAAAACCTTCATCTATAATTTTCCCCGACAAAACCGAAGGAAAAATGCCCAAAACCGAAGAAAAAAGTATGATTGCAATAATGACTAGTAGTTGCCACAAATACGGTCTGATATAAGAAAATATTCGCTCCAATAAAACGCGATTAATTTCCGGTGGTGATGCCTGAATTTCCTTATCTAATGCTCGATTATTTACTCCTCGCATCTTATCAACAACCTCTCTTAATAAATATCTCTGCTATAACGACCAGCTAGTATTTTCTTCCATTATTTCATGAATGGTATCCAAAATTCTGCCAAAGGCTTGAAAATCACTTTCATCTAACGTACTTTTTAATTTTTCCAAATCCTGTAATTTTTTATTTTGAGTGTTTATAACATATTCTCTGCCTGGATCAGTAATTGTTACATTGATATGACGGCGATCCTTGGTTGAAATATGACGGTTAATGAAACCTTCTTCTTCTAAACTATTTAATATGGTTGTAATTCTTGGAGTGGATACATTCATCACTTTGCCTAATTCACTCGGGATAACATTATCATGTGTTTGTAAATACGATAAAATTAAATATTTACTGCGGCTTCCTCTTGGCTCTGTTCTGCTTGCGCGTTGTTTGAGTTTTAACTGATGGACTTTTTTAGCTAAATCACTGACAGTAAATTCTTTATCAGATTTCAAACTATCACATCCTTAATAATTAACTTACATTAACTATTATACATTGTTAACGATATGATTTCTATCCATCTCGAGTCTGATTTAATCAGAATACTAGCTACTTTGAGGATTATTTATTATAGTTGACTTAACTTTAAAGGAGGTCTTGTATGTTAACAATTGCTTATATTGGTAATGGCAAAAGTACTAATCGCTATCACTTGCCTTTTTCAATGCTGCTCAAGGATAAAATTAAGATTAAATCAATTTATTCAAGAAGCGGGAAAAGTCAGTGGCCAGCGATTGATGGGATTATTTATACGTCTGATATCAGTGATATTTATTTAGATGATTCGATTGATTTAGTGGTCATAACTACATCGAATGCGTCGCATTTTTCTTTAGCTAAAGAGGCTTTAGAACATGGAAAACATGTTTTGTTGGAAAAACCTTTTACACAAACTTATGAGGAAGCCAAAAGCTTGTTTGACTTGGCAAAAAGTAGAAATTTGTTTATCCAATGTTACCAAAATCGTCGCTTTGATTCGGACTTTTTAACCGTACAAAAAGTGATTGAATCGGGGAAGCTGGGGGATTTGTTAGAGCTTGAAATGCATTTTGATTATTTTAGGTCGGAAACGCCTGAACAAAGCACTTTTTCTGCCATTGATAGTTTCTTGTATGGGCATGGGTGTCATACTTTGGATCAAGTGATTGGGTATTTTGGGAAACCAGATAAGGTTCATTCAGATGTGCGTCAGTTATTGGGTAGCGGGAAAATGAATGATTATTTTGATTTGGATTTATATTATGGCGCTTTAAAAGTTTCCGTGAAGTCAAGTTATTTTAGAATCAAAGCCCGTCCAAGTTTTATTGTTTATGGGAAAAAAGGGATGTTTGTTAAGGAAACAAAAGACCGACAAGAAGAACATTTGAAGCAATTTTATATGCCTGATAATGAAGACTTTGGGGTGGATACGCCAGAACATTATGGAACGCTGACATATATAAGTGATGATGGTGTCTATCATGAAGAAAAGATAGTTTCTGAAATTGGTGATTACAGCCGCATTTACGAAGGCGTTTATCAATCCATCGTTCATGGTGCAGAAAAGGTTGTAAAAGATGAAGATAGCTTGATTCAAATTGCCATACTTGAAGAGGCCATGCAAGGCTTAATTGACAAAGAGACGCTGTAAAAGCGTCTCTTTGTGTTGTTTAGTTGTGAGCTCAGTCATTTTTTTCTATTGCGGATGGTGCGAAGTTTGTAATTAGATCGAGTAAGTCCTAGAAATTGTGTAAATTGATTGAGCTGACGTAAGCATGAAGTAGTCAATCATTCCTCAAAGAATACCAAAAAAAATCTTTTATTGCTACGACGAGTTTTATCTTTAGTCACGTTCTTTCACGTTTTTTAAATATTTTTATGGACTTTATCCTATTTCAAACGAACGCGCACTAACCGCTCGGATGAAACCACTTTTTCAAACGAGCGCGAGACTGCCGCTCGGATGAAACCACTTTTTCAAACGAGCGCGAGACTGCCGCTCGGATAAAACCACTTTTTCAAACGAACGCGAGACTGCCGCTCGGATGAAACCACCTTTTCATACGAGCGCGAGACTGCCGCTCGGATGAAATCACCTTTTCATACGAGCGCGAGACTGCCGCTCGGATGAAATCACCTTTTCAAACGAGCGCGAACCAACCGATCGGATGAAAACACCATTTCATACGACCGCGAACTAACCGCTCGGATGAAACACATATTTCATACGACCGCGAACTAACCGCTCGGATGAAACACATATTTCATACGAGCGCGAGACTGCCGCTCGGATGAAATCACCTTTTCATACGAGCGCGAGACTGCCGCTCGGTATTCCTAATTTTTCAACTGTCAGTCCTACTTCCCGATTTTTTGCAGCGAGTTCGTTAATTCTTTTTAAACTTGCAATCATTCTCATGCTCCTGTATATTTATTTGTTTTGTTTATTCATCCTATCTTTAGGATATACATAGTCTAACGTTAGGATATGAGTTTTTCTAGCGGTCGTTTGAATGTTATTTATTTTGCGTCTATATACACAATTAAGATGATAACAGTGATATTTATTTGATATAATAGTTGTCGAATAACTTATCAATTCTGGAGTGAATCTATTTGAAGGAATTATGGAAATATTTTGAAAAGAATGATCATGATATCAGCATCGATGAATGTGGTATTCAAACTTTTTTTCCAGGGCAAACTTATAATTACAATACCTATCAAAATTTTATCATTCATTACATTGAATCGGGTCGAGGCGTTTATGAGCATAATGGTGAGCGCCATGAATTAACGGCCGGTCAAGGTTTTATCATTCGCAAAGGAACCAAGGTCCGCTACTATGCCGATGACAGTGACCCTTGGAAATATTATTGGGTAGGTTTGAACGGTCGACATTTAGATGACTATATGAAACTCACAACTTTGCTTAGTAATTTTTTTATTCAGTTCCCAGAAAACAATCAGTCCAGTCAAATCATTAAAGAAATATGTCATTTCACCCGTGACAACTCTGAAACTGCCAACAATATGGTCTGGTACAAATACAAGCTATACGAACTACTTTTGGCTTTAACTAATGAGTTTCGCGATAAAAATCATTCACTCGAGTTACCGCAACGCAACTATGAGGAAATTGCCTTAGAATATATCCAATCCAATTACACAAAGCGCATGACCATCACCGACGTTGCTGACCACATTGGGATTAGCCGCAGCTATCTCTATCGCCTGTTCAAACATAAATACGAACTCTCTCCGCAAGAATATTTACAAAACAAACGCATGAAAAAAGCCCAAACCCTCCTTAAAAATAAATATCTCAGCATCAAAGAAATTGCTCATGCGGTTGGCTATGAGAATCAATTACTCTTCTCCAAAAATTTCAAAAAGAAATTTGGCATGAGCCCGACCGATTATCGTTCAAGTGTTGAATTGGAATAAGAAAAAAGCCTCCCAAAGTTAGCGATTGATACTAACTTTGGGAGGCTACTTGTTTTTTTGCTAAGTAGACAGCAATCTGACGAGAAAGCTGCTTAGTTTCAGTTGATTGAGCGGCGATTTGACGGAAATTCCACTTAGGTTCGGTTGCTCGGCCTACGATCTGACGGAATTGATGCTTAGTTTCGTCTACTCAGCCTACGATCTGACGGAATTGATGCTTTGTTTCGTCTGCTCAGCCTGCTATCTGACGAAAATGATGCTTAGTTTCGTCTGATCGACCTGCTATCTGACGGAATTGATGCTTTGTTTCGTCTGATCCAGCTACAATCTGACGAAAATGATGCTTAGTTTCGTCTGATCGGTCCACTCCAATTACCACAGTGATATTTATTTTAAAAGGAATGAAAGGTTAAATGCAAAGGATTCGTCGTTGAAGCGGAATTCTTCGGCCAACTGAGGTCCGCAAGCATTACTTCCTAACCCACTTTGTTTAACATCTAGGTGCAGGTAAGTTGTGTCTTCAACTTCAAGCTTATCGCGGTGCGGGACGTTTGTTAATTGCTCTGTTGAGTAATTGGACACATTAAATGAGAATGTATCTTCGCCTGCAAAAGCAAGGGTTGTTTGATTATTCCCGAGGCTCAATTCTTTAACTAAATTATGACTACCGTTTTCTTGCGGAGTGACATATGGCTCGTAGAAGTCAGCCACAACGCCATCAAAAGCAGCAAGATAGCTTGCATAACGTTTGTCTTCATAACTTTCAAACGGGCCGTTCCCGTAGTAATGCACATGATCAAAGTCTTTAGACAATGGTAATAATAAAGCAAAACGTGGTAAGAATGGCATTATAGGATTAACATGTCCATTTAAGTCTAAATTAATGATTCCATTCGAACTCACCGTCCACTTCGCTTCAAAATCAACGATATTTTGGCGTGAAACAGAATTTATGACACCTTTAAATGTTAATTGGTGGCCATCCTTCGTTTCATTAGATGAAAATTCGTGAATGCGTGTCACTGCGCGATCATAATTAGCTTTATGCCATTCTCTCCTGATATTACGATCGTTATCAATTGGTGCGCGCCAAATGGTCCATGAACCGGCTTGCGTTAATAAATCTTGTCCGCCACGATTGATTTGGCTAATGGCTCCATTACGTTTGCTAAACGATACATGATCATCACCGACGTGTACAACAAAGTCACTTAAAGTTTCTTCTACTTTAACTTCTTTCGTATCATTTGCTTCTAGAATATCTGATTCAAATTCCTTTAAGATTACTTGATCAAAACCGAGTTCAGCACCAGTATAGTCCGCTGCATTTGTCATGCGTGTAACAAAACGCAAGCTAGCGGTCTCATCGGAAGGCAAGTCTACTTTAATGGTTGACTGTCTAGTTGGTTCGATATCAAAGTCTGAAATGGCAGTTGTTTCTACCAAATATCCCTTTTCATCATAAAACTCAACTTCCAAAGTTACTTTTTCTTTGGCATGAACAAAATCATATAAGCTCTTGAAAGTAAATTCCATTGTGTCAGTATTAGCTTCAGTTAATAGGACACGTCTAAAGATTTGACGATGTTCTAACACAGCCGTATGGGGTTTGCGGTCTGGATAGACAAGTCCATCCATACAGAAATTCCCTGCATGCGGGTATTCACCATGATCGCCACCATAACGATAAACCGCTTCTTTATCTGTCCCACGGTTTAGGTTAACCGCATGGTCTGCCCACTCCCAAACAAACGCTCCAATAAATTCATCTTTCGTCATCATATAGTCGTAATATTCTTTAATATCACCTGGACCATTCCCCATCGCATGGATGTACTCACATAAAATAAATGGGCGATCAATGCCATCTTTAAAGTACAAGTCTTCAATTTCTGCCACAGATGGATACATACGACTGTACATATCAATGAATTCATCATTAAAATCAATCGAGCGATCACGGTACCAATAGGCTTCATAGTGCAGTGGGCGGTTAGGATCTAGTTCACGAGCATGACGCAACATATTTTCTATGCCAATCCCGTAACCCGACTCGTTTCCAGCTGACCACATAATAATAGAAGAATAATTATAAAACGGCACAATGCTTGCATCCATCCGATCAACAAAACCTTCTGAAAATTCCGGATCATCTGCCATCATATTGTAGTTAGCATTGCCACCAACGCCATATAAATCAACCACACCATGTGTTTCCACATCTGCTTCACTCATCACATAAAAGCCCATGCGATCAGTCAATTCGTAAAACTCAGCTGTTTTTGGATAGTGAGCGGTTCGAATCGAGTTGAAATTATACAATTTCATTTGTTCCAAATCATAGATTTGATCCGCTAAAGTAACCGTCGCTCCCGTATTTGGGTTCGTATCATGATGGTTTACCCCAACTAGTTTAATTGAATGATGGTTAATAAATAACTGCTTATCTTTAATTTCAACTTTACGTAAACCAACTTCCTGACGATAAAACTCGTCCCCTGCTTGAATCACTAACAGATACAAATGAGGTTGCTCCGCATTCCATAATAATGGCTGGTCAATTGTAAACTCAGCAATCCCACTAGTTGCGATTTCTCGCTCTTCAACTAAAGAGCCATTAGGATCAAACAAACTTACCTTAACCGTTTCAACATCCTGAGCAGCTAAGATATTTATTTGAATGGACGCTTGTGTTAGGTCTTCAGCAACATCTGGTGTCACATTAAAGTGGTTCAGACGTTGAGCTTGGCGTTTTACTAAATAGACATCACGGTAAATTCCACTATATCTAAATTTATCCTGATCTTCGTAATAAGTCCCATCACTCCATTGGACAACTAAAACCGTTAACTGATTGCTGCCTTCTTTTAACGCAGCCGTTATATCAAACTCTTGATTACTGTGAGATATTTGCGAATAGCCAATAAATTGATCATTGACCCATACATAAAAGGCAGAATCGACACCTTCAAAGTTTAAATGATAATCAACGCCCTCTTCTAAACTTGAAATGTCAAGTGTGCGTTTATACAAACCTGCTGGATTATCATATGGCACAAATGGTGGATCATATGGAATCGGATATTCCGTATTCGTATATTGAATTTGTCCATAACCATGCAATTGCCATCCACTTGGCACTGGAATTTGGTCAAATTCTAACTTTTGACTGATTTCTGGCAGCCAATATTCCTGGTCAATGAGACGCACATTTTCAAAATAGTGAAAATCCCAGCTACCATTTAAATCAGTATATAAATCAGACTCACGCCGATTTAAGGTAGTTTTAGCTGCCTCAAATGAAGAAAATGGCACATAATAATTACGTCGAGCCAAAGTATTAACATGAAGTGTTTTTAAATCTTCAAAATAATTGGTTAAAAGCATTTTTTCAAGCTCCTTTTATTCCTTTTTATCATAAACAGAACGAACCACACGACAAGGATTGCCAAAAGCCACAACATTTGGCGGAACATCCTTTGTAACAATACTACCTGCACCAATCACACTATTTTCACCAATCGTTACCCCACCAAAAACAACCACATTTGCCCCTAACCACACATTATCTTCAATCACAATCGGACGATTAAACTGCAATGATTTACGTCTTAAATCAGGTTCAATCGGATGACTAGCCGTCGTTAAAACAGCATTCGGCCCAAATTTAACAAAATCACCAATCGTAATATCCGCATCATCCACTAACGACATATTAAAATTAGCATAAAAATTATTCCCTAAAGTCGTATTGGAACCCCAATTAGCATTAAAAGGCGTTTCAATCGTGATATTTTCACCCGTTTTCGCAAAAATTTGCTTAATCAATTCCTGGCGTTTTTCCCGTTCAATCACCGGCGTATGATTATAATCATAAACCAGCTGATTCACCTTCACCTGCTCCGCCAACAAATCCGCCTCACCCGGATCATAAATTTCACCCGATTTCATCTTCTCATAAATATCCATAAACTAACCCACTCCTTCTTCAAAATAAATATCTCTGCTGTAACAAAAAGCCTTCTGCTTGTGCAAAGATTTTCTACCTCTATCTAAATAAATATCATTGCGATTAAACACTTTGTTCATGTCAATCACTTAATATAATGATACCGTATTCAAATACTTTAATAAATGAAATAATGTGAACTCTTTTCATGATTTTATGCAACAAAAAGACATATAAAATTGTCCTAGCATTGCATCCTTTCCAGTGTTGTGTTTGCTATATTAAATATTGTTAGCAATAAAGGTGCTGTATTTATTTGGTGGCAAAATTAGATGAAGATCTTATTTACGAAATTTTAGCAGTTGTCGATCAAATTCCTATCTGCAAAGTCAGTACTTATGGCCAAATCGCACAGTATATTGGGCGAGATAAAAACGCACACTTAATCGGCAAAGTTTAAGTCAAGC
Source organism: Fundicoccus sp. Sow4_H7 (assembly GCF_052115865.1). Lineage (NCBI taxonomy): Bacteria > Bacillati > Bacillota > Bacilli > Lactobacillales > Aerococcaceae > Fundicoccus > Fundicoccus sp. Sow4_H7. The sequence goes on from NZ_JBQKME010000011.1 coordinate 81,833, forward strand.
AAAATTATATGGCAACTTTCCCTGCCATCGTGTCGTCAACCATGCCGGCCGACTTGCGCCACACTTGCCCCAACAAAAAGAACGATTGTTAATTGAAGGCGTGACCTTTAAAAACAACAATCATGTGGATGTTAAGCAGCATTTGTGGGAAATATAAAAATTGGATTTGTTAGCTTGTAGATTTATTTTGCTGGAGGCGTTTTTTAGAAACGCAGGGAAGTAATTCGGTTTGAGGGGTACGCGTTTGGTGAACGCAGGGAAGTATTTCGGTCTGAGGGGTACGCGTTTGGTGAACGCAGGGAAGTAATTCGGTTTGAGGGGTACGCGTTTGGTGAACGCAGGGAAGTATTTCGGTCTGAGGGGTACGCGTTTGGTGAACGCAGGGAAGTAATTCGGTTTGAGGGGTACGCGTTTGGTGAACGCAGGGAAGTATTTCGGTCTGAGGGGTACGCGTTTGGTGAACGCAGGGAAGTAATTCGGTTTGAGGGGTACGCGTTTGGTGAACGCAGGGAAGTATTTCGGTCTGAGGGGTACGCGTTTGGTGAACGCAGGGAAGTAATTCGGTTTGAGG
>NZ_JBQKME010000012.1:0-80974 GCF_052115865.1 Fundicoccus sp. Sow4_H7
TTCCTACGTAAACGATCAAAGGTATTTTGAACTTGATCCATTCGGATGTTAGTCATTAGAGAGATATCCTCGTTAGAATAATTTTCTAAAAAAAGATATAAAATTGTTCTTTCCAATGTAGACAAATTTTCTAAATAGTAACTTGATTTTTCGCGAATCTCAAAGAGTTTATAGGGCATAAGAAAGTATTTGTTTTCAATGATATTTAATCCATCAATATCAGCTGAAGTATCATTGTTCTTGCTTAAAGTATGATAACCACTGAATCCTACTATATTGAGATTATTTTCTTTATCTAGACTATAACTTTCACGTAACAAATTGATGACTTGATTACGGTATACCTTTTGGATAAAAGAAGATAAATAAGGTGTTTTATCAGGATCATATGAATCAATGACTTTTAATAATGTAATCCGTCCTTCTTGCAAAAAATCATCGGTATCAAAAAAGGGAATATAAAATAAAGTGCTATATTTTAAAAACAATGGCTTATAACATAAAAATAGTTCCTCAAAAACATCTGGATCGAATGACTTTTGTAACTGTAACACTAACTTCTCATTTGACCTTCTAGCCTCTTCCAACAAGTCGTCACTCCTCTTCACCGATGTAAAGAGAGAGGGCTGTTATGGTTACTTATTCTTCCCCCGAAAATTCATCCAAATACCGTCTGAATGCTTCAAGTTGTTCTAACTGATCGAGTTCCCATGGGCTGCGGCGTCTAATGGTCGCATTGTGATGGCTTTTGATTTCTTGTCGGATTTGTTTTTTAGCATAATCAATCTCCAGCTTTAATTCCGCTGCCGATTGGCGTAAGGCGCCTCTTTGAAAAATCAACCATTGTTCTGCCAAATCACTGGTGGCGACGATGACGCGCGTGATGGGATTAATATAGCGACTGACTTCGCGTTCGATATAACTATCCGCCGTCTCTCCTTCTTTAGTGAAAACAACTTGGATTTCATATTCTTCAAAAGTACTGGTAATACCCGGAACGAATTGAGCATCAAAAACAACGATCACATCGATTTTACGATATTTACGGTAGTTGGATAGTTCAAATAAGAGTAAGTCCCGGGCTTCTTGTATTTCATCGCGATTCTTTAAGGCAACCAATTCTGGCCATGACCCAATCATATTATAGCCATCCACAATCAGCATATCTTTGCGTCTCATACGACAAACCTCACTTCTTAGAAGGAAGATCGATCCGTGATCGAGCGACCTCATACATCACGACAGCCGCTGCGACACTGGCATTAAGACTTTGGATTTTACCGACCATTGGAATGGTGACTGTTCCGTCAGATTTGGCAATGATATTCGGCGATACGCCTTGGCCTTCATTACCGATAATGATAGCGATTGGTCCTTGTGTTGACCATTGACGCATGTCTTCACCATCCATCGTCGTCGCAAAAATCCAGATGCCACGTTCTTTTAATTGATCCATGGTCTGACTTAAGTTGGTCACACGGATAATTGGAACGCGTTCAATGGCTCCGGCTGAGGTTTTAGCGACCACAGCGGTTAAACCGACGGCACGGCGTTTTGGAATAATAATCCCGTGAGCTCCTGTAGCATCCGCCGTCCGAATAATTGACCCTAAGTTATGCGGATCTTCAATCCCATCTAAAATAATAAAGAAGGGATCCTCATTGCGGCTTTCTGCCAAGGCGAAACCATCTTCTAAATCAGAATATGGAATTGGCGACATGGAGATGACAACCCCTTGATGGTTGGCACCATTGGTCATATCATCCAATTTACTTTTAGGTACTTCTTGATAGACAATCTTTTGCTGTTTCACTAAATCCAGTATATCGCTGATGCCTTTTCCGGCTATCCCCGCTTGTAAAAAAACTTTATTTATTGGTTTTTTTTCTTCTAAAATACTCAAAACAGCATGTTTTCCATAATAAAACTCATTATTTTGTTCTGTATCCTCATTATTTTGCGGTGTTTGCGATCGTTTTGTTGATTTTCCGTTATTTTTTCCCTTAAAATTTCTTCCACGATTAGGCTTTTGGCTCATTTTGTCCCCTCCTTTCGATGCGGTCTATCGCATCTTGCATTAATACAGTTAATCGTTCTTCTTGTTGGCTTAAATAGAGCCAGCCAATTAAGGCTTCAAAGCCTGTCGCTTGGCGGTAATCTTGAATACTGGCATTTTTTGCCTTAGTATTCGCCTTATGGTTTCGCCCACGCCGATACATATCAATTTCTTCAGCGGATAAAAAGTCATCTTCAGCAATCCAAGCTTGCATAGCATAGGCTTGGCCAGCTGCTTCCACATATTTAATGGCTGACCGGTGTAGCCGATTCGGATGGGTCTTGCCACTTTTTAAGACATAGGTACGGACAAATTGTTCATAAACCGCGTCTCCCATATAGGCTAAGGCAGCCCCGTTGAGTAGTTCTGGATTCATCATCATTCATCCACTCGTTTCCATTGTGTCCCCTGAGGGGTATCATCGAGAATGATACCCTTTTGCTTCAATTCATCCCGGATTTCATCTGCGCGTGCAAAGTTTCGGTCTTTCCGCGCTTGATTACGTTCATCAATTAAGGCTTGGATATCTTCTTCCACCACATCTTCAACATCCAAATCTAAGCCAAAAATCCCCAACAATTCAACAAAAGTTGTTTTAATCGCATTTAAGCTGGTTTGGCTGACTTCCAGTTGTTCCAAGTAGATATTTATTTGTTTGACCAATTCAAAGATGACTGTTAGGGCATTGCCGACTTGGAAATCGTCATCCATTGTTGTTGTAAATCCAGCCACCGCTTGGTCTAACATGGCTTGAACTTGGTCATCGCTAGCTTGTGTGACTGCATTTTCTTGGCCTAAGCGATAATTTAGCTTACGCACCACTTCACTTAAACGGGCTACTTGGTGTTTGGCATCATTTAAAGCCGTCTCATCATAGCGGAGCGGACGGCGGTAATGAACACTCGTTAACAGGTAACGCACCACCATCGGATCGACTTCTTTCAACAAATCACGCAATAAGATAAAGTTTCCTAAAGACTTACTCATCTTATCGCCAGCGTCCCCAAAGGTCACAAACCCATTATGCATCCAATAGTTGGCAAAGGTATGGCCGGTATGACTTTCCGACTGGGCAATTTCATTTTCATGGTGGGGGAATTCTAAGTCTTGACCTCCAGCATGAATATCAATGGTAGCCCCTAAATATTTGGTCGCCATCACCGAACATTCGATATGCCAGCCTGGGCGCCCAGTGCCCCACGGTGACACCCAACTCACTTCATCCTCCGATTTGACCGCCTTCCATAAAGCAAAATCAATCGGACTTTCCTTGCGGTCACTCAAATCATCTTCTAGGCGTCCACTGGCCCCATGCAACAATTCATCCAACGACTTATTTGACAATTTACCATAATCTTCAAATTTTTCCGTCCGAAAATAAATATCACCAGCACTCTCGTAGGCAAAGCCTTTATCAACAAGATCGCTAATAAATTCAATAATATCCGGAATATTTTCCATCACACGCGGATTTTTGGTTGCTTGCTTCACATTCAATTGGCTGGTATCTTCGTAAAAAGCCTGAATATATTTATTAGCAATTTCTTCAGCAGAAACGCCTTCTTCATTGGCTGCTTTTATAATTTTGTCATCGACATCCGTAAAGTTACTGATGTAGTTCACATGGTAACCACGGTATTCTAAATAACGTCGAATCGTATCAAACGCAACCGTCGAACGAGCATTCCCAATATGAATATAGTTGTAAACAGTCGGTCCGCATAGGTAAAAGGAAATGTGATCTTCTACTAAAGGTACAAAAACTTCTTTAGACCGACTTAGGGTATTATATATTTGCAACGGCATAAGTTGCCTCCTTTAAAAAACTAATTTGTTACTATTATAGGCTAAAAAAGAGTAAAAAAGTAGCTTTCTCCATTGGATAAGAGAAACCTACTCTTTTAGCAGTGATATTTATTTTAGGCTTGAGTCATTTGGTTTTTAACTTGTTCGATGTGGTTTAGAGCTTTTTCTTTGCCTAACACTTCGATCAGGTTTGGTAGCTCTGGACCGTGCATTTGCCCGCTGACAGCGATACGGATTGGCATGAAGAGGTTGCGGCCTTTAATGCCGGTCTCTTTTTGAATTTCTTTAGTCAATGGCTTGATGTTTTCAGCTACAAATTCTTCATCGCTTAAGGCTTCCAATTTGGCTTGCATGGCTTCGACAACGGTTATAGCTGTGTCAGCTGCCATGACTTCACGGCTATCGTCGTCTAAATGAATTTCACTCACAAAGAAGACTTCAGACAGTTGAACGATTTCAGCTCCGTAAGACATTTGATCGTGGTAAAGGCTCACTAACTTACGTACCCAAGTTAATTCAGCTTCTGTTGGTTCTTGACTAACTTTTTCAGCTAAAATAAGGTGGGGTATGGCTAATTCAACCACCGTATCTAAGTCTGCTTTCTTCATGTAAGTGTTGTTGATCCACTCTAATTTTTTGCTGTCAAAAGCGGCCGGTGAAGTTGATAAGCGGTCAGCATCGAAAATTTCAATCAATTCTTCACGGTTATAAATTTCTTCCTCACCTTTTGGTGACCAACCTAAGAGTGAAATAAAGTTAAACATAGCCTCAGGTAGGTAACCTAAGTTACGATATTGTTCAATGAATTGAATATAAGACGAGTCACGCTTACTTAATTTTTTATTGGTTTCTGGGCTGACGATTAAGGTCATATGGCCAAATGTTGGAATATCCCACCCAAAGGCATCGTAAACCATCATTTGTTTCGGTGTATTGGCAATATGGTCGTCTCCACGTAGGACATGGGTGATTTCCATTAAATGGTCATCAACGGCTACGGCAAAATTATAGGTTGGCATGCCATCACGTTTTAAGATCACCCAGTCACCAGAAATACTTTGAGATTCAAACGTAATTTTACCTTTTACCATATCTTCAAACACATAAGTTAGATCTTGAGGGACACGAATACGAACGACCGGTTCGCGACCTTCAGCTATAAAAGCTGCTTCTTCTTCAGCGGTTAAATTGGCATGTTGACCGCCATAGTGTGGCATTTCCCCACGCGCTCTTTGAGCTTCACGTTCTGTTTCTAACTCTTCTTCCGTCATATAGCAGCGGTAAGCCTTGTCTTCTTCTAATAATTGATCGATAAGAGGACGATAGATATGTAAACGCTCAGATTGTCGATAAGGGCCAAATTCGCCTGGTTTATCTGCAGCCTCATCCCAATCAATTCCTAACCAAGCTAAATTAGCAAATTGACTTTCTTCACCATGCTCTAAATTTCTTTTTAAGTCGGTATCTTCGGTACGGATAATAAAACTCCCACCTTGGCTTCTCGCAAATAAATAATTAAATAAAGCCGTACGAGCATTTCCTATATGTAATTCCCCAGTTGGGCTCGGTGCATATCTGACTCTGACTGTTTCACTCATTAATAAATCTCCTTTATCTTCCCTAAATAATTATTCTACTACCATTTGATCTTCATAACCACGGCTTGTTTCCTCAACAGGACGGGCAAAAATCATCCGTCCGGCCGCCGTTTGTAATGCGCTTGTTACCACAACATTAATCCATTCATTCATATGGTATTGACCATCTTCCACGACAATCATTGTCCCATCTTCTAAATAAGCTACCCCTTGCTTACGCTCCGTACCCGGTTTAATCACTTGAATCGTCAACTCTTCACCAGGTATCACGACCGGCTTAATCGAATTGGCCAATTCATTAATATTAAATACCCGTACATTTTGGAATTCACAGACTTTATTTAAATTATAGTCATTCGTGACAATGGCTGCATCAAGTGTTTTGGCTAATTTAATTAATTGACCATCCACATCGGTTCCTTCTTCTAAAACACCTTCGTAAGATTCGATTGGCATTTGTCCATCTTTTTGCAAAGTATTTAAAATATCTAAGCCGCGTCGACCTTTAGCCCTTTTTAGGCTATCGGAAGAATCAGCGATATATTGCAATTCCTGCAAGACAAAGTTCGGGATAATAATGGTCCCCTCAATGAAATTTGTTTTTATAATATCGGCAATCCGCCCATCTATAATAACACTTGTATCTAATAATTTATATTGTTTAAAATTGACAAAAGATTCATTTTCAACTTGATGTGACAATTTGTTTGCTTTGGGGCTGGCTGGTTGCCGTTGGAAAAACTTTTGCCATTCATCTGAACGTGACATCACCACTTGATAACCAATAACAGCAAGAATAACGGCTAAAATAAGGGGTAAAGTGGATGAAATAAAAGGAATGGATAAATTCGAGAAAGGTAATGAAAATAAATAACCTAATAACAACCCAGCTAAGGCACCTACCACACCCAAAAAGATATTGACAATCGATTGTTGATTAAAGAATGCTATAATCCGTCGAATAAATAAAGAAATATAGGGGGAAGCAAACCATCCGATCAACATAAAAATAAATGCAAAAATAATTCCATTAACAAAAGGATTGACTATGACTGCTTGATTGACATTAATCGCTCGCCAAATATAAGGGCCTACACTAAAACCGAAAGAAAAACCAATAATAAAAGAAAATAGCAATACAAATCGTTTAAACATGTATTCACCTCCTTTAAAAACTAACTATATTGTTATAACTATCTTAATTTAATTTAATTCGCTTAGCAATCCTTAATCATTAAAGTTGAGGAAATATTTTATAAACTGCTTCTTTTATTGTCGCTACTGGAATCACTTGCAGCTGATCCATTTCGTCTAATTGGGCATAATTATTTTTCGGAATAAAGACCCGTTTAAAACCTAATTTTTGAACTTCTTTAATCCGCTCTTTAATTTGGCTCACCCGTCTAATCTCACCGGTTAGACCAATTTCACCGATAAAGCAATCATCAATATTGGTTGGGCGATTCCAATAACTGGAGGCAATACTAATCGCAATCGCTAAGTCAATGGCAGGCTCATCCAATTTAACCCCGCCGGTAATTTTAAAGAAGGCATCTTGATTTTGTAAAAGCAAACCGCAATGTTTCTCCATCACTGCCAATAATAAGGATACCCGCTGATAATCAATTCCGCTTGCCGTCCTTTTGGCATTCCCATATACGGTAGGCGTCATTAAAGACTGTACTTCAGCTAAAATCGTCCGTGTTCCTTCTAAGGCTGCAACTACTGTTGAGCCAACTGCACCTACAATTCGTTCTTCTAAAAACAATTCCGAAGGATTTGAGACTTCTTGCAAGCCAATGTCCATCATTTCAAACACACCGAGCTCATTGGTAGACCCAAAACGGTTTTTAACTGCTCGTAACATACGGAAACGATTATGACGCTCCCCTTCAAAATACAAGACCGTGTCCACCATATGCTCCAACATTCTAGGTCCAGCGATATTGCCTTCTTTAGTCACATGTCCCACAATAAAAATAGCAATCTGATTTTCCTTAGCAATCCGCATTAAAACACTGGTGGCTTGCCGCAATTGCCCTGCTCCACCTGCAACCCCCGTTTGATCCGGCATCTGCATCGTTTGAATCGAATCAATGACCACAATGGTCGGTTCCAAGCGCTGGATTTCACTGGCAACCAGTGTTAAATCCGTTTCAGATAACAAATAAAATACATCCGCTTGCGTCCCTAAGCGACTCGCACGCATTTTGATTTGCGATAAACTTTCTTCTCCCGACACATAGAGGACTTTTTGTGCTTCGGCTAATTGCATTGACACTTGCAGCAATAAAGTAGACTTTCCTATCCCAGGGTCGCCCCCAATTAAAATTAAGGAACCTGGGACCACTCCGCCTCCTAGCACACGGTTGAATTCTTGGAAGGACGTTTCCATTCGTTCTTCATTTTCCATCGCAATTTGATCCAATGTCACAGCCTTTGACGAACCACTCGAACGTGATGTCGTAATTTGAACTGGCGAAGAAACGCTAGCTGTACTTGTGACGAGTTGCTCTTCCATTTGATTCCAAGATCCGCAGTTCGGGCATTTACCAAGCCATTTGGGCGATTCATAACCACACGCCATACATTCATACATTACTTTCTTTCTTGCCACAGATCCTTCTCCTTTTTAAAATAAATATCTCAGTCGGACGAACCAAAACCACCTTGTCGTTCTTCTAAACCACCTTCGTCTTGATCCGTTTTTAGAAATGACATGAAAATGCCTTGCGCAATTCGGTCACCTTTGTTAATTGTTTGGTCTAAAAGACCGAAGTTGATGAGTTGTACATGGATATGCCCTTCATTTTTTGCGTTATTATAATAATCCGCATCAATAATGCCTATCCCATTGGGTAAATTTAAAAAACGTTTTAAAGGATTACTTGACCGGTTCACAATTTGTAAATATTCGTCATCTTGCATATAAGATTTTAAGCCGGTTGGCACCAGTGTAGGTTTTAAAATCTTTTTTGCTTCTTCTTCATTTTTGTTCATGTTGGTTAAATATTTCACTACTTGCTTCCAAAAACTGGGTAAAACAATGGTTTCTGCTGCTTCAATATCATAGCCTGCTGCATGGTAGGTTGCTCTTTTAGGTAAATTGATGTCTGCATCTTGATAGGCAGTGATGACTTCGAATCCTCGTAGACGTTCTGATTTCATAAGGGCCTCTTTCTTTTGTTTTGTCAGTGATATTTATTCGTATGTCTTTTATTATAAGGGTTTATATAGGATAAAACAATTTGTTATACAAATTGCCGAAGGAATTTGTGCAAGCTGTCAATAGAATTGTAAATCGCTTTCAACTATTATTAAGTTATCCTATTAAAAGAGAGAGGAATTTGCAAAAATGGTAGATATTAAATTAGATTCTATTCACAAACAGTACGAAGGTTCTGACTTCTACTCTGTTACAGACTTCACTTTAGACATTAAAGACCGTGAGTTCATCGTTTTCGTTGGACCTTCAGGGTGTGGTAAATCAACAACTTTACGTATGATCGCTGGTTTGGAAGATATTTCTAAAGGTGAATTATACATTGGCGACCGTCTAATGAACGACGTGGCTCCAAAAGACCGTGATATCGCAATGGTTTTCCAAAACTACGCGCTTTACCCACATATGACTGTTTACGATAACATGGCATTCGGTTTGAAACTTAGAAAATACAAAAAAGACGAAATTAAAGCTCGTGTAAACGATGCAGCTGAAATTTTAGGTTTAACACAATACTTAGACCGTAAACCAGCCGCTCTTTCAGGGGGTCAACGTCAACGTGTGGCTCTTGGACGTGCAATCGTTCGTGACGCTAAAGTGTTCTTGATGGATGAGCCTTTATCTAACTTGGATGCGAAACTACGTGTACAAATGCGTGCTGAAATCGCTAAATTACACCAACGTTTAAATACAACAACTATTTACGTAACGCACGACCAAACGGAAGCGATGACCATGGCGTCTCGTATCGTTATCATGAAAGACGGATTTATCCAACAAATCGGTACACCTGCAGAAGTTTATGATTCACCAGTTAATACTTTCGTTGCTGGCTTTATCGGATCACCTGCTGCCAACTTCTTCAATGTTCGTTACAATAACGGTGTAATCACAAACAATGATGGCATTGAATTAAGAGTGAACGAACCACAAAGACGTCTATTAGATGAGCGTGGCTACAATGGTAAAGATATTATCTTTGCGATTCGTCCAGAAGATATCCAAACTGAACAAGTATTCTTAGATACTAACCCTGAAGCAATTGTAAACTCTGAAGTTGTGGTTTCTGAGTTACTAGGTGCTGAAACAATGCTTTACTGTACTGTTGGAACAACTGAATTCATCGCTCGTGTAGATGCACGTGACTACCACAAACCAGGTGACAGAATTGAATTAGGATTCAACATGAACAAAGCACACTTCTTTGACCCACAAACTGAAGAAGTTATCCGCGTTGATGTTGAGCCAGGATCTACCAATACATCAGCAACAAACAATGCTGTAACAGCATAATTGCCCAACAACTAAATAATTCCCATGTAACGACCCACAACTTTCTGTTTGCCAAAAGTTGTGGGCTTTATTGATATCATATTAGGAGGAAAAAACATGAGAATTTCTAGCGATCACATTATTTTTGAAATGAACCAAATAAATACCCCTGCCTTAACCGTCAAAAGTGGTTCGACCGTTGTATTTGAAACACTGGATTGCTTCTCAAATACCGTAAAAAGCGAAGAAGATTTAGTGAGTTCGATTGATTTTAGTCAGGTCAATCCTGCCACAGGCCCTTTATTTGTTGAAGGGGCAGAAATAGGTGATGTTTTAAAAGTGACGATTGATGCCATTAAATTAGCTGACCACGGTGTTATAGTGACAGCGCCAGGTCTCGGTCGTTTAGCTGATCAAGTTCAAGTAGAGGAGACGATTATTTGTCCTGTTTCAGATACGCATGTTGATTTTAAAGGTATCCAAATTCCATTACGAAAAATGATTGGTGTAATTGGTACGGCACCATCAGCTGAAGGGATCAATACTGGAACACCGGATGCTCATGGTGGTAACTTGGATACAACTCGTATTACAGAAGGGGCTAGCTTGTATTTACCTGTCAATGTTGAAGGAGCGCTCCTAGCTCTCGGGGATTTGCATGCAACGATGGGTGACGGCGAGATTATGGGGGCTGGATTAGAAATAGCCGGTGAAGTTACCGTGACAGTAGAGGTCCTAAAAGATTTTACTCTGCCACTTCCATTAGTTGAAACCGATGATTTTTGGGTCACAATAGGTTCGCATCAAGATTTTGAAGAGGCTAGCCAAATCGCTATTAATAATATGGCTAATTTAATTATGGAAAAATCTGATTTAACTTTAATCCAAGCAGGGATGTTAATGTCATTAGTAGGGAATTTAATTAGCTCTCAAGTTGTCAATCCTAATGTCACTTTCCGTATGGAACTTCCAAAAGATGTCTTATAGTTGTCAAATGAACTAAGTAGGTTAAAGGTAAGAGTATAGCTATCAAGAATCGGAGGATGACAATGGAAAAATTTGACACTTTAATTATCGGTTTTGGAAAGGCTGGAAAAACATTAGCAGGCTTCCTAAGTAAAAAGGGTGAGACAGTTGCTGTCATTGACGGCTTTGCTTACTTTATTGATTCCCGTACCTTAACTATCCAACCAACAAAAGCATCAAATCAAAATGGACGAGGAATGCTAACGTACCAGCAAAATGGATCGGAAAATTCGATCACAGCCGATGCGGTCTTAATTTCTGTGAAATGATTAACATTGTGGCTACTGCCGTGAATGCACAATTAGCTTATACCGTCTTACACGATCAAATTTACACCCATCCTACAATGAGTGAAGCATTGAATGACTTGTTTGGGATGATTGATGGGTAAAGGAGCTAGCGATTAGCGAGAGACCTATATTAAGAGGTAAATTTGGGTTCTGACGTGAAAGTATATACAAATTAAAAGTGGCCAGTTTTCAGGTAAATTGCAATTGAAAACTGACCACTATAATTTTGTCAAATTGAAGCGCTTTGAAGAACAGCTGATAGCTTTTTGATTTAGACAGTTGAAGGACTATTTTCTGTCTAATTAGCTGTTAAATAGACAGTTGAAGACCTGACTTTTGTCTATTCAGCTACCAATCTGACAGTTTGTGCCTCGAATTTCGTCTATTCAGCTACCAATCAGACAGTTACAGACCTGACTTTCGTCTATTCAGCTACGAACAGCTATTCCTGTGTATATGTTAACTTAAAACTGAACCACTTTTAAATTACAGCTTCCGCTAGCTACAATACTCACGACGGTTCCACTATCATCTAAAAGTCCAGCTTTTCGAAGTAACAATAATACTCTATTAATTTTCCAAAACACTGACTGATTTAATCGAAATTACAACGTACTCTCATCCACATAAGCTGCAATAGATCCCCCGTTAACCGGGAAACTACCTACACCATCTTGATTAATCTCAACACGGTCTTGGCGACCATTTAAATAATCGATGTAAATCTTACCTGCATGTTGATGGCCGACATACATATCTTTCCAACCATCTTCGCCATTAGATAAGACAACAGCTAAGGTATTAGGAAATTCTTCAGTTCCTAAACGCGTAAAACCAATGGTACGTGGATGGTCAAAGTATAATTGTTCGTCTCCATAAGCATAATTTTGACGTAAAAATAAGAGTTGATCAATGACCGTTTGGAAGCTTGCCATCTCAACACCTTCTTGATGTACGCCATAATAATCGCCATAAAATACCGTTGGAAGACCCACTTGACGTAATAAAATAAGCCCATAAGCCAATGGCTTAAACCAATCCTCTACGACCGATTCCAATGATTGACCTCTTTGCGTATCATGATTTTCAACAAAGGTCACCGCATTCCATGGATTCTCACGGATTAATGACCCATCAAAAAGGTTGCGCATATCATAATCTTTACCCATTTTGCTAGCAGTATGAAAGTTCATATGCAAACCAACATCGACAATATCAAATTGATAACCAATATTATCAAGATAGGTGCTTTTAGAATCATAGGATGTATTCCAATACTCACCAAAAACGTAAAAGTCCTCGCCTTTATATTCTTTGACCAGCTGAATAAATTCACGCATAAAATCCGCATCGATATGCTTAATCGCATCTAAACGGAAGCCTTCAATATCGGTACTATCAAGAAACCACTTTGCCCAATCTCTGACATTTTGGCGAACTTCAGGATGGTCAAAATCAATATCTGAGAACATTAAATAATCAAAGTTACCCTTTTCAGTATCGACCGTATCGTCATCAGCCCAACCTTTATTCTCACCTAGAATCATAAACACGCCAGTTTCATTGTTTTTGGCATCAAAATCTATACCAGAAAAATGATACCAATGCCAATTAAAGTCATTGTATTGACCTTGACGCCCTGGGAAAGTGAAATTCGTCCAGGCTTCAATTTCATATGGTTCAGAAATAGGCACTTGACGATTATCCGGATCCATTTTTAACACTTTAAACTTCTCGATATTATCACCATTAGCCTTGTGATTTAAAACCACGTCAGCGAAAGGTTTAATGCCATGATCTTTTAAACTTTGAATTGCTTCTAAGTATTCATCTTTAGTCCCATATTTAGTACGAACTGTTCCATGTTGATCAAATTCACCTAAATCAAAGATATCATAAACGCCATAACCAATGTCACCTGAACTCGTTGCTTTAAAAGCTGGTGGCATCCAAACAGATGTGATTCCAATTTCAGCAAGATGTTGCGCATCATCACGTAATCGTTGCCAATGCTGACCATCATCCGGTAGATACCATTCGAAATATTGCATAACTACGCTATTTACCATTATTATCTCCTTAAAAAAAAACTTACCTAAGTAGCCTTCGGTAAGTTTATCATATCGATTATAGGAAATAATTGCAATAAATTTCCAACTCACAATTATATCAAGTCTTATTCTTAGTATTGCGTAAAGTATTTTTCTAATTCCCACCCAGTAATTTGTTTTTGATAAGAGAAGTATTCATGTGTCTTTTCAGCAATAAAGTTTTGCTCAATATGATCACTTAATGCCTCAGTCATTAAAGGTTCATTTTTTAATTCTTTTAAAGCTTCTCTTAAAGAACCTGGTAAATCGTTAACACCTTCAGCTAAACGTTCTTCACGAGTCATTGAGTAGATGTTGCGATCAACTGCAGGTGGTGGTGTTAATTTATCCTCAATACCTTTAAGACCAGCTGTTAATAACACACTCATGGCTAAATATGGATTAGTTGAAGGATCAACACTACGTACTTCAATACGAGTCGAATTACCACGTGCTGCAGGAATTCTAATTAAAGGTGAACGATTTTTAGATGACCACGCAATATAAACCGGTGCTTCATAACCAGGAACTAACCGTTTGTATGAGTTAACGGTTGGGTTACAAATAGCGGTAAAACTTCTTGCATACTTCATAATCCCACCAATAAAGTACATCGCTGTTTCCGATAATTCGCCTTCACCTTGTGGATCATAGAATGCATTGCCATCTTCATTAAATAATGACAGGTTACAATGCATACCAGAACCATTGATACCAAAAATTGGTTTTGGCATAAATGTTGCATGCAAATTATGACGACGAGCCACTGACTTAACAATTAATTTAAAGGTTTGGATATTATCACAAGCTGTTACAGCATCAGAATATTGCCAATCAATCTCATGTTGTCCAGGAGCAACTTCATGGTGACTTGCTTCAATATCAAAACCAAGCGCTTCTAATTCCAAAACAATATCACGACGACAGTTTTCAGCTAAATCATTTGGCGCTAAATCAAAATAATGACCGTTATCATTTAATTCTTTAGTTGGATTACCTTTTTCATCTAATTTGAATAAGAAGAATTCAGGTTCTGGTCCTAAGTTAAATGAAGTAAAGCCCATATCTTCCATTTTTTTCAAGACACGTTTAAGGTTTGAACGAGGATCCCCTGCGAAAACTTCGCCTTCAGGTGTATAGACATCACAAATCAAACGTGCAACGCGTCCAATATGATTGCCTTCTTCCCAGTTGAAGATTAACCAAGTATCCAAATCAGGTTTTAGATACATATCACTTTCTTCAATTCGCACAAATCCTTCAATTGAGGATCCGTCAAACATCATTTTACCATCTAGCGCCTTAGGTAATTGAGCTATTGGTATTTCTACGTTTTTAATGGTTCCATTTATATCTGAAAACATTAAGCGTATATATCTAACATCTTTATCCTTTGCATCTTGAAGTATTGATTCGTTAGTCCATTTCATACTTTCACCTTCGTTTCTTAAATTTTAAAATCCACCTTGATTCTCAATCTCTTCGCGTAAAATACGTCGAACATCTTGATCCGTCAGTTGTTGTCTTTTTGCTTCCTCTTCATCTCTTTGCGCCTGCATAAACCGTTTCTGAATGCCTTTAAGTGTCGTTCCATCAGCAAGTAAATCACCAATTTCTAATAGACGATCTACATCATTTAAGGAGTAGCGACGTCGATTGGTTGAAGTTCGCTCTGGATGGATCAGCTTAAATTCTTCATAGTAGCGAATTTGCCTTGCAGTCAAACCGGTCAATTCCATCACTGTTCCAATCGGAAATACAGCCAATGAACGTCTGAATTCTTTTTCAGTCATTTTCTCACCCCTAAAATACTTTTTTATTATAAAATGGTAGATTATATACGTCAATGTTTTAATAACATTCCATGTTATATTTTCTAACATCATAAAAGAAGCAATAGACAATTTACAATATTTATTTCGTTAAACTGTCACGAATCGATTCAATCATATCTTCACTAAGAGTAAAAAATAAATACCGCCTAAAAAATCAAATATCGCTGCTACAACTAAAAGACTCTAATTAGTGCACAAATGAATGGCGGAAGCAATACTGGCTTCTAGCATTAAGCAATCACATTCGCCGTATGAAAAGCCACTTTCCATTCATCATTAGACACACCACGAATCATACGACCAACCTCTACCCCAATATCTGTAATTGTTCCTGTAAGGGCTGTTGTTCGAATAACTAGACCACGGTAAAACACAAACATCCCATTTTGAATCCCTAACGTAAGAGCAACATACGTTAAGAAATACCAGTTATTGTAACCCATAAAATTGAATAGCAGTAAAATAAGACCCATCACAATTAGGAAACTTCCATAGTGTAAACGAGGTTGAAAGCGATCTGTCGGAAAAAATACTACTAATAACAGACCCACTAAAAAACTAAATGATATCCACAATAAACAGAACATAGCATCTAAATCACCATCTGCAAACAAAATGGCTGCATTGGTTAAACTTCCAGTATGTCCTGCCAGCATCTGAGCAAATAACAAAATCGTCATAACATTCACATAATCTGCAATAAATCTTAGTAACAAAACCCAATATGATAATTCTTTATTTTATTTTTCATGTTTCAAACAACCATCTCCTTTAAACAGATACACAATGCATGAACATTATAGCAATTAATTGACATTTTATTTTACCACAAAACGGCAGACGCAAGCGGCTATTGTGACTCGGGTAATTGACTTTGGCTACAATATTCAACAAGCCATTGATCAACCGAGATGGTTATATGGTCGGACACGGGGGAGCGAAATTGATTCCTTAAAGCTTGAAGGACTTATTTCTGGACTGGACATTTTGTTGGTAGTGTTATAGGAAATGCGATCGCTCCGTCCAATATTGTGAATGGAGCGAGTACGGCAGAAGTGCCAGATGAAGAGCAATCGCAAATTATGCGTCCTGGATTGATTTACACCTTAATTACCGGTGGTCTGACATCCGTTGTAGCTGTTATTTTGCATTTTTTAACGGCTGATTAGTTTAAAACATTAATAAAGCCATAAGAAGCTGTCAATGAAGTAACGATAAGTCTTCTTATGGCTTTTATGTAACAATTTTATAATTTTAGTTAAGGATACAATTATTTCTCTGTTTTTATTCCTATTTATGTTAGAATGTGAGAAGTAATCTTATTTAAAAGGGGCTTAACATATGCCATCTAATAATAAAATAAATCTAATCGCATCATCCATTTCAATTGTTTTAATTGTTCTAGGAGTCTATTTAATCGTGCGTTTAGGTGACTTAACCTCTCAAAATAACATCATTAATGCAGATAATGCAACAGTGACCAGTAGTTCTAACTTAACAGAAGCTGAAAGTTTAGAATCAGCTACTATCACAAATGAAGAAGTAGAAACTATTGAAGAAGAAGTTGAAGAAGTTAATTTCAACACGGTATTAGCAAATCCAGCTGAAAACCAAGAAGTGAGTAAGCAAATAATCACTAATATTATCAGCGAAGACTATAGCGATAATATTTTACTCGCTCAAGACGATATTCTTTCTGCGATAGAAGAACAAAATCTAGATGCGGAGGAAATGGGTGCTTTGTTCTTACCTGAAAATCCCGCACAAATATCTAGCTTAGAAAACATTAACCAACTTGATGTTCCCTTACTCACACAAAAAGATCCTCAATGGCGCAATCAAAAATACGGTAACGATACAAATGAGTTAATGGGTGATACCGGATGTGCGATATTATCGTTGGCAATGGTCCATCAATATTTATCTGATTCATCCTATACACCGATGGATATTCTTGAATGGAGCCAAGAAAATTATTATGTTGATAATCATGGTACTTCTTGGAATATCTTTGGTGATTTCGCCACTCAATATGGTTATGGTTTTACTAACCATGGTAATCAATTCTATTCTGCTATGGAAGCCGTTCAAAATGGTGATATTGTAGTTGCATCCGTTTTACCAGGTTACTTTACAGATGTGGGCCATATCTTAGTAATTCGTGGTTATCAAGACGGTAAAGTTTATGTCAATGATCCAAATGATGACCCTGATAAAATGTATAGTGTTCAAGGGATTGATGCATCTGTCTTCTTAAGTGAAGGCGTAAACTATTGGTCTTATACAAACTAAAAAGAGGGATAATTAAATAATGTCAACAATGTACCAAAATCGCAATGATTCCAGTAAAGAAGCCTCTAAAGGTTCCTTAGCTGGAATCATTGTTTATTTATTTTTAGCCGTGACTAAAATTTCTTCAGCCAATCTATTCCATTCGTCCACCATGTTAGCCGATGGTTTGAATAACTTAACCGATACGATTTCTTCCATTACGATTTTCGTCGGTCTTTGGCTGGCCAATCGACCTGCTGATAAAAACCACCACTTCGGTCATAACAAATACGAACCCATTGCCAGCTTCCTCATCTCCTTACTAATGTTTATAGTAGGTTATGACATCATTAATTCAGGTGTTCAGCGTTTTAGAACGCAAGAATTTCTGGTTTCCGATGTCACTATTATATGGATTACCTTATTTTCAGCTTTAGTCCTATTCTTAACTTATCTTTATATAAAAAATATCGCTGTCAAGACCAGAAGCATGGGTTTAACTGCAACGGCCAAGGATATGCGCAATGATATTTTAATTAGTTTAAGTACGGTCGTAAGTACTGTTGCCAGTACCAATGGTTATCCTATTGTCGATACGATTATTGCTATTGGAGTCGGAATATTAATTATCAAAGCAGCTATTGAGGTGTTCTTAGAAAGTACCTTTATATTATCCGATGGTTTTGATCAAGAATTACTGAATGAATATCGGATATTTATTTTAAAACATCCAAAAGTCCTTGAAGTTTCCGAAATACGTGGTCGTTTAAGCGGACAAATGGTATACTTAGACGTAACGATTAAAATTGATGGTCATTTATCTGTCACTGAATCTCACCATGTTACAGAAGAGATTGAACAGGTTTTAGCATATAAGTTCAATATTTTTGATGCAGACATTCATGTTGAACCAATCGATGCTTAAAATTATATAAAGTAGAGGAGTTTTTATATGACATCTGTCGTTGTTGTTGGGACACAGTGGGGCGATGAAGGTAAAGGAAAGATAACGGATTTTTTAAGTGAAAATGCTGAAGTTATTGCTCGTTACCAAGGTGGTGACAATGCAGGGCATACAATTGCTTTTGATAACAAAACTTATAAATTGCATCTTATCCCTTCTGGTATTTTTGCTTCCGACAAAATCAGTGTGATTGGTAATGGTGTGGTAATTAACCCTAAATCATTGGTCAAAGAGTTAAATTACTTAAAAGAAGAAGGCATTTCAACTGAAAATTTAAGAATTTCAGACCGTGCACATGTGATTCTTCCTTATCATATTGAATTAGACCGTCTACAAGAAGAAGCTAAAGGCGATAATAAAATTGGTACAACGATAAAAGGGATTGGACCAGCCTATATGGACAAAGCTGCCCGTATTGGTATCCGTATTGCCGATTTATTGGACGAACAAATCTTTGCCGAACGTTTAGAACAAAATATTCGCGATAAAAACGAATTGATTATTAAAGTTTACCAAGGTGAAGCCTTAGATTTTGATAGTATTTTCGAAGAATACTATGCTTATGGGCAAGAAATCGCTAAATATGTGACTGATACGTCGGTTATTTTAAATGATGCCTTAGACCAAGGCAAACGTGTCCTTTTTGAAGGGGCACAAGGGGTAATGTTAGACATCGACCAAGGAACATATCCTTATGTAACTTCTTCAAACCCAGTTGCTGGCGGGGTAACGATTGGTAGTGGTGTTGGGCCTTCAAAAATAAATAAAGTTGTGGGTGTATGTAAAGCTTACACTTCTAGAGTAGGTGATGGACCTTTCCCAACTGAATTATTCGATGAAACTGGTCATCAAATTCGTGAAGTAGGTCGTGAATATGGTACAACAACTGGCCGCCCTCGTCGTGTTGGTTGGTTTGACAGTGTTGTCATGCGCCACTCTAAACGTGTTTCAGGTATTACAAACTTGTCATTAAACAGTATTGATGTGTTAAGTAATTTAGATACCATTAAAATTTGTACCGCTTATCAATTACCAAACGGCGAACTTATTGAACATTATCCTGCAAGCTTAAAAGTTTTAGCATCTTGTACACCTGTTTATGAAGAACTACCAGGTTGGGATGAAGATATTACTTCTGCTAAACGTTTTGAAGATCTTCCTCTAAATGCTCAAAACTATGTGCGTCGTATCCAAGAACTAGTTGGTGTAGGAATTTCAACCTTATCAGTTGGTCCAGACCGCTCTCAAACAATGATCCTAGATTCAATCTGGGCAATCTAACTATAAGTATAAAAAAACCTTTCGTCATATAAAATGATGAAAGGTTTTTCTATGTCTATTAATATCCCGTCGGTTCTGCTGCATAGGATAAACTTGAAAACTTATTGTATTCTTTTTTAAATAACAAATTAACTGTTTCACGTGCTCCACTCCGGTTTTTAGCCAAAATAACTTCAACCGTATTATCCGGTAATTCGTCATCGAAACCTTCGTCTGGATCGTCACCTTCATGTTGATGATAATCTTCACGATATAAGAAAGCAACAATATCCGCATCTTGCTCAATCGATCCCGATTCCCGAATATCACTCAAAATTGGACGTTTGTTTTGACGTTGTTCCAAACCACGAGAAAGTTGAGATAAGGCAATAACTGGAACCGACAGTTCCTTGGCTAGCTTTTTAAGTTGACGTGAAATCTCTGAAACTTCCTGTTGTCTGTTTTCACGACCATTTCCTTCAATTAATTGTAAATAATCAATCACAATAAGACCTAAATCAGGATTTTGTTGTTTTAGACGACGGCATTTCGCACGAATTTCAGAAACTTTAATCCCAGCTGAATCATCAATAAATATCGGTGCATCCTTCAATGTATTAGTCGCAACCGTAAAGCTATTCCATTCGTCATCCGTTAATTGACCTGTTTTTAAATGCGACGCATTAATAATACCTTCAGAACAAATCATCCGGTAGACCAGGTCAATCGCTCCCATTTCTAATGAGAAGACAACGACTGGAACCTTTGATTTGGTTCCGACATTTTGAGCGATATTTAAGGCGAAGGCCGTTTTACCAACGGATGGACGTGCAGCAATAATAATCAATTGATCCGGTTGTAAGCCACTGGTTACCCGGTCTAATTCGATAAATCCAGTAGGTAAACCAACGACGTCACGTTTTTCTTCCGATAGCTTAATGATGTTATCAAAGGCTTCTGATATTAACTTACTCATTGGTATAGGCTCATTACTTTGACTATTTTCACCAATTGAAAGAATCAATTTCTCACTACGGTCAATGATGTTTTCAACATCATCGCCTTCATTATAGGCATCACTTGAAATCTTTTGACTGGCATTGATTAAGCGACGCAAAATAGCTTTTTCTTTTACAATCCGAGCATATTCTTCCACATTATGTGCTGTCGGTGTGTAGTTAGAAATAACAACTAAATATTCACTTCCACCAACATTTTCTAATTCATCATAAGCATCAAGCTGATATATTAATTGAACAATATCAATTGAACCCGTCTTATCATAGACCTTCTCCATCGCATTAAAAATCGTTTGATGGCGTTGTTTATAAAAGTCTTCAGCAATAATAACAGTTTGAACGGCTGCCATTTTTGAATTATCAATCATAAGAGACCCTAAAACTGACATTTCAGCTTCTTCACTAAACGGTAATGTCCGTTCATTTTGATTTATTTCCAAAAATTCACCTTCTTTTTTAAAAAAGCAATTAATACAACATAGCTTAAAAATAAGCTATGTTATTAATTGCAATTGTAGATCTTATTATTGTGCTTCTACATTAACACGAATGGTAGCAGTAACTTCAGGATGTAATTTAACTTCTACATTATGAAAGCCTAAAGAAGAAAGATTTTGACTTAGATTTATTTTACGACGATCAATTTCTATTTTATATTGTTTTTTTAATTCGTCAGCAATTTGTTTAGATGGAATCGTTCCAAATAGACGTCCATCTTCACCACTCTTAGCGTAGATTTTAACAACGGTCTTTTTGTCTTCAATCTTTTCTTTCAAGTCTTTTGCATCTTGTAATTCTTCTTCTGCTAGACGTTGTTTTGCTTGTTTTTCAGCATTTAATTGACTCATAGCACTATTGTCGGCTAATTTTGCTAAATTATTTTTAATTAAATAATTACGTCCATAACCATCAGATACTTCAATCACTTGGCCTTTTTTCCCTTGCTTCTTAACATCTTGTAGTAAAATAACTTTCATCGTCATTCTTCCTCCTCATTTATGATTAATACTAATTTCAGTAATTTATAAACATCATCAATACTTGCATCCTCTATTTGGGTAGCAGCATTCGACAAGTGGCCACCGCCACCTAATTCTTCCATAATCGTTTGAACATTTACTTTACCTAAACTACGAGCACTAATACCAATTGAATTAACACTACGACGGTAGATAACAAATGAAGCTTCTACATTAGCCACATCTAACATCATATCAGCGGTTTGTGCAGCTGTTACATTATCGATAATTTCCTCATTTGTTCCACGTGAAACAGCAAAGCCATTCCCTAAATATTCTGTTTTGGCAAATAAAGCATTACGTGAAACGATATAGTGAAAATCTTCTTTTAAAATACGGTTGATTTGATTCGAATCCGCTCCACGCATTTTTAAATAACTTGCTACATCGAATGTTTTCGATCCTACTCGCGAAGAAAAGTTATTGGTATCGACAACGATACCAGCCATTAGAGCCGTTGCTTCAAATTTATTTAGATTTTTGTTTGTACGGTTATTAATGAAAAATTCGGTTACAAGTTCAGCGGTTGAAGATGCATAAGGTTCAATATAAACCAATTCTGTTTGTTTTGGAAAATCTTCACCACGACGGTGGTGATCGATAATAACAATCCGATTATCTTCAAGCAATGCTTCAGCTTCACTTAAGGAAGGTCGGTGATGGTCGACCATAATAATCAAAGTCTTTTCAGTTAATTGATTTTTCGCTTGTTGGATATCAATCAGTGATTTATTCAGATTCAAATCATTGGTTGCATAAAGGAGCAGTTGTTGAATATCCTGATTCAACTGTTCTGGATTAATGATAATCTTACCAACTCTTTTGAATTGACGGACGATACTTAGTATACCAATGGCAGAGCCAATGGAATCTAAATCAGGTATCTTATGTCCAGAAATAAAGACTTGGTCTGCTTGTTCAATTAAATTAGCTAAGGCTTGATAGACTAACTTAGATCGTACATTCGTTCTTTTCTCGCTTGGATTAGTTTTCCCACCATAGAAACGGGCCCGTTGATCGTCAACCTTGACCACAATTTGATCACCGCCTCGTCCTAAGGCTAAATCTAGATTAAGCTGCGCCTGCTTAGCTAAATCATCTATATGATAAGTATTTTTTTGAGAACTAGCAATACCAATACTAATCGTAACCGGCACATTTGTCAGGAAAGGTTGTTTTTTAAAATGATCAAAATATTTAAAGCCATCCTTTTCTAATTTTTCTAAGACTGCTTGATTAAATATCATTATAAACTTTTCATCTGATAAACGTTTTAAGAAAATATCATTGGACACAGCCCAATTGGTTAATTCACTCACGATATCAGCATCAAATGATGTTGATTGTTGATCATCCATAGATTGAACTATTTCATCATATTCTTCCAATAATAAATAACCAAATACTAAACGATCATATTTGCGATTTTCAATAATCTTATATTCCTTCGTTACATCAATCAGATAAAATGAATTATTTTCTTTTTGATGCATAACCTTATATTGTTTCTTCTTTAATTTAGCTTCATGCCATTTACGGTCTGAAGGGATATCCAAAAATTTTGAAAACTGACTATCTACTTCAACAATAGACTCACCTAAAATATCTGTATTACCAAAGATCCTTTGCATGGCTGGATTAACCCAACGTATACGTAAGCTATCATCATAGATAATGGCTGCAATTGGCGATCTAAATAAAGAATCATGTTGAACTTCTTCAATAGTTGTTGAAAGTTTAGGACTTAGAGTATTGAAAATCCTTATTAAATGATTAATGTTATTTAAAAAGATAAAACAAAATACTGCCAACAGAAATAGCTGCAACAAAGCAATTGGCCAGCTTATAAAAAATGTTGCTATCATCATTAGAACATAGAAAAATAGTAGACTATAAATTTGCCAACTAATATTCAGTTCATTAAATGAACGAAAAAATTCTTTGATTTTTTCAAAGTTTATCACAATACACCTCTTAAAT
This sequence comes from Fundicoccus sp. Sow4_H7, assembly GCF_052115865.1. Classification (NCBI taxonomy): domain Bacteria; kingdom Bacillati; phylum Bacillota; class Bacilli; order Lactobacillales; family Aerococcaceae; genus Fundicoccus; species Fundicoccus sp. Sow4_H7. The sequence continues at coordinate 23,710 of NZ_JBQKME010000012.1, forward strand.
TTTAACTAAATCATTAGCTAATTTTATCATATTTTGAGTTAGATTACTAACTTAGTAAAACAGCAATGTTTCACGTGAAACATTTTCGTAAATAAACAGATGAGCCCGTAGGTTACAAGCATAAAGCTTGAACTTACGGGCTCATATTTATTTATTTGTTTTGAATGCTTACATTTATGCGATTATCGCAAGGCTTCATCCAACTCCAAAACAGTTTCAATTAGTCTTGTACTGTAAATGGTAATAGAGCCATAATACGAGAACGTTTGATTGCATTAGTTAAAGCACGTTGGTGTTTTGCACAAGCACCTGTTACACGACGAGGTAAAATTTTACCTTTTTCAGATACAAAACGTTTTAATAAGTCAGTATCTTTGTAATCAGGATGGTCAATATGGTTTGCACAGAAATAACAAACTTTTTTTCTGCGTCTTCCGCCACGGCGTTGTCCCACGGTTATTCCTCCTTTAGTATTTTAATTAAAATGGTAGATCGTCTTCAGAAATATCTATTTGACGATCATCATCCATAAATGGTGACGATTGTTGATTAAAATCGTTATTGAATGAAAAATTGTTTTGATTATCATTATTGTTATTTGAATTATTTGAACTATTATTATAGCTTTGGTTTTGTTGGTAATTATTATTATTGTAACTAACTTGACTTTGTTGATTTCCACTTGTATTTTGAGGACGTTGTTCCGTAACTGATTTTGCTTCTAGAAGATGGAAATTATCAACTACCACTTCCGTTACATAAACACGTTGTCCTTGTTGGTTATCATAGTTTCGTGTTTGAATTCTACCTTCAACACCCACTTGAGAACCTTTACGAGTGAAATTCGCAAAGTTTTCCGCTGCTTTTCTCCAAATAACACATTGAATGAAATCTGCCTCACGCTCACCTTGTTGGTTAGTAAAAGATCGATTGACAGCTAAAGTAAATGATCCAACGGCTACGCCATTTGAAGTGAATCTTAAATCGACTTCTTTTGTAAGGCGTCCAATTAACTGCACTGAGTTCATTTTTACTTCCTCCTCTAAGTGTGTTTCACGTGAAACAATTAGTCTTCTTTCTTAACGATCATGTGACGTAAAATGTCACGGTTAATTCGAGCTAGACGATCAAACTCATCGATACCATTTGAATCTTCAGCAACTACGTTAATTAGGTGATAAACACCTTCGCGGTAGTCATTGATTTCATATGCTAAACGTTTTTTCGCCCAGTCTTTTGAGTCAACGATCTCGCTACCATTATTTGTCAAAATACTATCGAAACGTTCCACTAATTCTTTCTTAGCATCATCGTTGATGTCAGGACGAATAATATATAAGATTTCATATTTTGTTGATTCATTCATTAGACCAGCACCTCCTTTTGGACTTTTGGCTCCTTAATGATAAAGAGCAAGGAGAGTAGGGGGAATTCCCAATACTCACATCATAAGATTATAGCATAATCTATTTGTTTCTTCAATCCTTTTTCGACCGATATAAAAAATAAAAAATGACGGTTAAAACACTAATAAATATCAATGAACCCAGATCAGTATATGGCGAAGCAGGGTAGGGTTTTATTAACGCTAGTGACTGTGTAAAATAAATAAGAGCATAGATGACGGTAAGTGATAAAGAGCCGTAGAAGAGATATTTACTTAAATTAGCTATTGAAAATTCTAAAGCTAGTCCATGAGTAATAATCGCTAGTAACAATGGAAAATAGGCTTCTCCATAATTGGCAGTGTCTACAGTGAAATAGGAATATAGTCCTATAATAGCAGCTAGAACCGCAATGATAGAAATTATTCTTAAAAGTCGATAAAAAATAAATATCACTCCTTATCTGTCTATTTCTATAATTATAACATAAAAAAAACAGAAATCAGTTTTGATTCCTGTTTAATCTTTATCTCACTTGTTTGTTCCGCTTCGCTAGATAACGGGCAAAAGAAGAGATTGAATAATTAATGACAAAATAAATAACCGCTAAAAGACCGTATAAAACGAATACTTGCGAGGTTGCTGTATAACGTCCCATTAGGATACTTGCTTTACCTAGCATCTCTTGTAAGGCAATGACGGCATACAAAAAGCTCGTATCTTTTACAACGGTGACAAATTGTGAAATGATCGCTGGTAACATATTTTGGAATGCTTGTGGTAAAACGATATACCATAAAATTTGTCCAGATGAAAAACCTTGCGATTGTGCGGCTTCAATTTGTCCTGGGTTCACACTATTTAAGCCCCCACGAATGATTTCAGCCAGAGCTGCTGTTGTAAAGACGGTAAAACTGACAACACCTGCATCAACAGATTTTAAACGAAAAATCAGGAAAATAACAAAAATCCATAAAATATTCGGAACATTTCGCACAATTTCGATATAAGTTGCGGCTAACCATTTTAAGATTTGATTATTTTGATTCCGCATAATAGCTAAAATGGTTCCGAAAATGGTACTTAATACAATTGCGAAAAACGAAATATAGAGGGTGAGTAAAACACCTTCAAAAATAAATCGCATATTATTATAGGTAAAAACTTCACTCATTTGTTCAAGAAAAGTCATGCCAAAGCCCCCTTATCGAGTATAAGCTTCTTTATTACGTTTCTCTAAATAAGTGGATAATTTAGTAAGTGGGAAACATAATATAAAGTATAGAAAAGCAGCTGTTGCAAAAGCAGGGACATAATTTAAGTTAAACGATGACCAGCTATTGGCCGTAAACATAATGTCTGCTCCAGAAATAACCGCAATTGTCGACGTGTTTTTAATTAAATTAACAACTTGGTTGGTTATTGGGGGAAGCATCGGGTTAATGGCTTGAGGTAAAACAATATACCACATCGTCTCCCAATAGCTAAATCCTTGTGATTGCCCAGCTTCAAACTGGCCTTTATTAACTGAGCCAATTCCAGAACGAATCACTTCTGCGATATAAGCAGCATGATATAAACCAACACACAAGATGCCTGTTGTATAAGTATCCAAAATAATGCCAACTAAAGGTAAACCATAGTAGACAAAAAAGACTTGGATTAGTAAAGGGGTATTTTGGAAAAATTCAACATAAATACGCATCAGCGTTCGAATAAAACGATTATTGGCAGCTGAACTAATTCCAATAATAACCCCTAGAATAAATGCAATGATTAATGCGCCGATTGATAGTCCAATGGTATAGAAAAAAGATTGAATGAAAAGGGGCAGATCTTCGAAAAGGGCTGCCCATCTTCTCAATGCAAATGGTCCTTCCTGTAGCCACGAGACTGCAAACACATAAGACATGTTTAAATTCCTCCTCGTGAAAATGAATTAAGAACTCACTTACTCTGATTCGTCTTCAGTTTCTTCATCACCAGCATCTGCTAAACCATTATCAACTAATAGTTTTTCAATCGTTCCATCTTCATACCATTGTTTAATTAAATCATTTAAGTAATTATGTAACTCGTCATTACTTAAAGCCGTCGCAATTCCATATTCTTGCGGCGCAAAACCAATGTCTAAAATTTCAGTATCTTCATCTACATAACCTGCTAAAATCGATTTATCCACAGAGAACACATTAATACGGTTAGAAGTCAGAGCTGTTTTCAATTCTGGATAAGTTGCTAACTCACTAAAGTTAAATGTTAAACCATCTTTAGCGCCTTCTTCTTCAATTAATTGTCTGGTAGTAGCTGTTTGAGCAACTCCGATGGTTGTGCCATCTAAACTAGCTAAGTCCGTGTAGCCTGCTTCTTTTTTAACTAAAAAGCCAACTTCATCGGTAAAATAAGCATCCGTAAAGTTATACGTTAATTTTCTTTCCTCAGTAATAGTAAAAGTAGCAATAACCATATCAATTTCACCATTATCTAATAACAAACCACGTGTCTTAGCTGTTACACCAGTAAACTCAATATTGTCTGCACTTCCCGTAATTTCTTCAGCTATTAAACGGGCTAAATCAATTTCAAAACCTTCATGTACATTGGTATCTGGATTTAAGAAACCAAAGTGCGGAACATCTTCTTTAATCCCAATCCGCAAGACTCCTCGATCCTTTAAAACTTGTACTTGAGCAGGTAGTTCCTCTTCTGCTGAAACCATGCTAACATTTGATGCTGTCACTAAAGTTGATAACATTAATAAACCACTCAATAAATATTTAAAAGTTTTTTTCATAAATAATCTACTCCTTATTAGTGTGAAATAATTTTACTTAAAAATTCTTTAGCTCTTGGATTTGTCGTTTGTGTAAAGAATGATTCTGGTTCGCCTTCTTCAATAATCGAACCACGATCCATAAAAATAATTCTATCGGCTACGGAACGCGCAAATCCCATTTCATGTGTTACGACAACCATTGTAATATTGGAATCCGATAACTTAATCATCACGTCTAATACTTCTTGTATCATCTCAGGGTCTAAAGCTGAAGTCGGTTCATCAAACAAAATAACTTCTGGATGCATATTCAATGCACGGGCAATTGCGACACGCTGTTGTTGTCCACCTGATAGCTGGGCAGGGTATGCCTTAGCTTTATCCGCTAGTCCAACACGTTCTAAATATTCCATACCATTTTCTTCTGCTTGTTTTTTGTTGACACCTTGCACTTTTATGGGGGCAAGCGTAATATTATCTAGAACGGTTTTATGTCCGTATAGGTTGAAATTCTGAAACACCATGGCAACTTTCTGTCGAACCTTTTGAATGGGTGCCTTCTGCTGAGTTAAATCAACTCCATAAACTGTTGCAACGCCATCACTCACTTCTTCTAATCGATTCATACAGCGAATCAATGTACTTTTACCTGATCCTGACGGACCAATGATAACCACTTTTTCACCTTCTTCAATATCAAGATTGATATCTTTCAAGACATGATTGTTATCAAAATATTTGTTGACATTCTTCATGTGAATCAATTAACAGCACCTCCTTATATTAGATTCCAATTAAGATTACCATAAACTTTTAATCTTGAATAGTGTAATTTTCATCTTATTATAATGTTTGTTTTAATTTATTATGATGATATTCTATTTTTGCTTAACAGCTTATGTTAGATTTTATTACATAAATATTTTTATAAATTCAAAACACAAAGGGCTTTTATTATTAAATCCTTTATTTGATGCCACTAATTTATCTTCAAAATTCAATCTGAATTGTTAACTTTTCCTTAAGACAAAGAGTTTTATAGATTTTGATGTCAACTTTTATCATCAGTTAATTTTTTCAAAAATAATTTCAAAAATTAATGTATTAAATACAGATAAATCCTTATTGAGATAGAAAATACTGATATTTTTTGAAAATATACATTATACATTAAAATATAATTAGAAAATGTAGTTCAATAGGCAGTAGAATTATTAAGTGATTAATGTATAATGAGCATATTCAAGTCATGAGGAGAATTTTAGATGAAGCGGATATTTATTAAAGATTCAAAAAGAATTGTCATTAAAATAGGAACAAATACCATCATGCAATCGAAAATGAAGGTGGATTATCAATTTATCGACCGGCTCGCTTATGTGTGCTCAAGCTTACAACAAGCGGGTAAAGAAATCATTATTGTGACATCTGGAGCCATTGCAGTAGGGGCGACCTCTTTAGGCTATGAGGTTTATCCTACTTCAATCGGCGATCAACAAGCATTAGCTGCCTTTGGTCAAAGCATTTTGATGGGGCACTACAGTCGCTTTTTTCAATATTACAATCAAAATGTCGCTCAAATTTTACTGACCCGTGATGTGGTGGATTTTCCCGAATCTTTAAAAAATGTGAGAACGGCGATTAATAGCTTACTTCTAAAAAATATCATCCCTATTATTAATGAAAACGATGCTGTTGCGATTGATGAATTAAATCATCTAACAAAATTCGGTGACAATGACACCCTCTCATCTGTTGTTGCAACCATTATTAACGCTGATTTATTGGTAATTATGAGTGATGTCGATGGATTGTTTACGGATAATCCAATGCGAAATCCTGATGCTGTTAAAATTGATCATGTTAGTGAAATTACCGATGAAATCATTTATATGGCAAGTGGCAAAGGGTCTGAATTTTCTAAAGGCGGTATGTTAACTAAAATTAAAGCTGCGGAAAATATACTGGAAGCCAATAAAGCGATGATTATTACGCAGGGAGATCAACCATCTATATTATTTGATATATTAGATGGGGAGAATATTGGCACATTGTTTAAAAAAGAGATATTTAATTAGGAGGGGTAAAGTGACTTATTTAGAAACCTTAGGGATGGAAGCGAAAAAAGCTGCAGCTGTATTAAGTTTATTGAAAGCCTCCGAAAAAAATACCGCTTTATTGGCCATGGCGGATGCTGTGTTGGCTTTTCAAGATGACATTATGGTTGCTAATCAAATCGATTTGGAAAATGGTAAGGAAAATGGTTTGACGGAGGCTTTATTAGATCGCCTGGCATTAACGGAAAAGCGAATCCAAGGAATGGTGAGTGGTCTAAAGCAAATTGCTAGTTTAGAAGATCCTACTTTGAAAACGGATAGGCAATGGATTAATAACAATCAATTGCGGATTAGTCGTCGCCGCGTTCCTTTGGGAGTTATCGGAATTATTTACGAATCACGTCCAAATGTAACGGTGGATGCGACGGCTTTATGTTTAAAAGCTGGGAATGCTGTTATTTTACGGGGTGGAAAAGAGGCCTTAAATTCTAACCAGGCAATTTTAGCAGCTTTACAAAAAGGATTAGCTACTACAAACGTTCCGCAAACAGCTGTCCAATTGATTACAGATCCGACACGGGAATTGGCCAGTCAATTTATGCGCTTAAACCAATATGTGGATTGTTTAATCCCACGTGGTGGCGCAGGTTTAATTCAAGCTGTTTTAAATCAAGCGACCATTCCTATCATTGAAACGGGTGTAGGAAATTGTCATTTATATGTCCATGAGGCAGCTGATTTTAAGATGGCGAGGCGAATTTTAGACAATGGAAAATTACAACGCCCTTCGGTATGTAATGCTTTGGAAAATTTGGTAATTGATCGAGCAATTGCTAAAGAATTTTTAGAAGAAAGCTTGCAAGGTCTAATCGAAGCAGGTGTAGCCATTATGGGGGATGAATCTGTTTTAGAATTCGTTCCTCAAGCTGAATTAGCGACTGATTTGGATTATGCGACTGAATTTCTTGATAACAAGATTGCCATTAAGGTTGTGGATAACTATGCTGAAGCCATTGCTCATATTGAAAAATACTCAACAGGGCATTCAGAGGCAATTATTACGCAAGACTATTCCATTGCACAAAACTTTTTAAATGATATTGATGCGGCTTGTGTGTATGTGAATGCATCGACGCGTTTTTCTGATGGTGAAGTATTTGGTTTTGGTGGCGAGATTGGCATTAGCACTCAAAAATTACATGCGCGTGGTCCACTTGGTCTAGAAGCTTTAACATCCTATAAATATGTTATTGAAGGCGATGGACAAATACGAGAGTAAAATAGAAAAACAAAAATCCGATCATTTAGATTACGTCCGTTCAACAGTAATCTAAATGGTCGGATTTTTTAAATAGAAATTCATCAAAAGATCTTATGGAATTTTATAGGGTGATATTTATTCGTCTTCGTCCTCTTCTTGAGAGTCTTCATCGAATTCTTCATCTAAATCTTCATCGTCAAAATCGTCCTCATCCATATCCTCATCATCATCGAACTCAAGGCTGTCGTCTAAAAAATCGTCCTCATCGGGTTCTGGAATCTCTGCGATTTCTTCATCTTCTGAATATTCAATCTTAGTAATAGAGCTAACAAGTGCATCATCTGTTAATCGAATCATGCGAACACCTAAAGCTTGGCGACCTGTTTTTGAAATGCTGGCAATATTGAAGCGAATAACGGTACCTTGGTCGGTCATAATCATCAGATCTTCACTACCATCGGTTGTCGTAATGCCGGCTAACTCACCATTTTTATCTGTAATTTTTAAGGTTCTAACACCTTTACCACCGCGATTTTTTACCACATATTCGCTGGCATTTGTTCGTTTACCGAAGCCTTTTTCACTTACGACTAGTACTTCGTCATTTTCATTCAGAATAGCCGCTCCAATGACAAAGTCATCTTCGCGTAATCGAATACCACGAACACCTGTAGCCGTACGGCCCATTGGTCGAACATCCGTTTCTTTAAAGGTGGCTGCATATCCTTTACGTGTACCGATAATAATGTTTTTACTATCATCCGTTACTAGGACATTGATTAGCTTATCGTCGTCATTTAATTTAATGGCAATCAAACCATTTTTACGGATGTTAAAGTAGTCGGATGCTTTCGAACGCTTAACGATACCCTTTTTAGTTACAAACATTAAAAAATCATTGATATTTTCTTGATTTTCAGGGTTAACGCGAACAATATCACGAACTTCTTCATCTTTATCCAAGTTTAACAAATTAATGATTGGAATACCTTTGGCTGTTCGACCATACTCTGGTACTTCATATCCTTTGGTTTGATAAACTTTTCCAAGGTTTGTAAAGTAGAGCAAGATATCATGGGTTGAACAAGATAGCATCATTTGAATCGAGTCATCTTGCGAAACGCCCATTCCCTTCACGCCACGTCCACCACGATTTTGAACTTGGAATTCATCTTCAACCATTCGCTTAATATAGCCATTTTTCGTTAATACAATTAATGATTCTTCTTCTTCAATTAAATCTTCATCATCGATATCAGTTAATTCACCCACCATTAATTGGGTACGTCTTTCGTCATTATAGCGATTTTTAATATCAGTTAATTCATCTTCAATGATTTCAAAAACACGCACTTCGCTGGATAGGATTTCATTCAAGCGACTTATTAACGCTAATAAATCTTGGTATTCTTGTTCAATTTTTTCACGTTCCAAGCCGGTTAAACGAACTAAACGCATATCTAAGATAGCTTGTGCTTGGATACTTGTTAAATCAAAACGCTCTATTAAGGTATTACGAGCCGTATCGGCTTCTTGAGAGCCTCGAATGATGGCAATAATTTCATCAATGACATCAAGGGCAATCCGTAAACCTTCTAAAATATGGGCACGTTCTTCAGCTTTACGTTTTTCAAAAGCTGTTCGACGACGGATTACTTCAACTTGGTGGTCAAGGTATTTACTTAAAATATCTTTTAGACCAAGTATTTTAGGAATGCCTTTGTCAATCGCCAACATATTCATTCCAAATGTACTTTGGAGAGCAGTATATTTAAATAAATTATTAATGACAATGCTCGCACTCATGTCACGGCGCACTTCAATAACAATTCGCATTCCTTCACGACCTGATTCATCAGCCACGTAGGTAATGCCTTCGATTTTCTTCTCGCGGGCTAATTCTGCAATCCGCTCAACAATTTTAGCTTTGTTGGCACCGTACGGAATTTCAGTAATGACAATACGTTCACGATCTTTACCAATCGGTTCAATTTCAACTTTACTGCGAACAATAATTTTACCTTTACCCGTTTGATAGGCTTTACGAATACCAGATTTACCTAAGACAATACCACCTGTTGGAAAGTCAGGTCCTGGTAAAACTTCCATAATTTCTGAAATGGTCACATCAGGATCTTTCATCAAAAGAATTAAAGCATCAATGACTTCACCTAAATTGTGTGGTGGAATATTGGTTGCCATACCAACTGCAATCCCAGAAGCTCCATTAACTAATAAGTTTGGAAAACGTGCTGGTAATACAACTGGTTCAGTTTCTTCTTGTGAATAGTTGTCTTGGAAATCAACCGTGTCTTTGTTGATATCTTTTAACATTTCCAAAGCAATTTTACTCATTCTAGCTTCGGTATAACGCATAGCCGCGGCACCGTCACCATCGACAGACCCATAGTTTCCGTGACCGTCAACTAACATTTGACGGTAAGAAAATGGCTGTGCCATCCGAACCATGGCTTCGTAAATCGCACTATCTCCGTGTGGATGGTATTTCCCCATAACATCCCCAACGATTCTGGCAGATTTCTTATGCGGCTTATCTGGGGTGACACCTAATTCATTCATCCCATATAAAATACGACGATGAACTGGCTTTAAACCGTCACGAACATCCGGTAAAGCCCGTGCGACAATAACACTCATCGCATAGTCTAAAAATGATGTTCGCATTTCATCGGGAAGATTGATTACTTCAACATCTCTAGGTGTTCCTCCGAATGTTTCACTCATCTAACTTACTTCCTTTCTAGGTAAACTAGGCATTAAACATCAAGATTTTGAACATAAACCGCATTTTCTTCAATAAATTCACGGCGTGGCTCAACGTCTTCACCCATTAACATTTGCATTACTTGATCAGCTTCTTCAGCATCTTCAACTGAAACTTTTAACAAACGACGATTCTCAGGGTTCATAGTGGTTTCCCAAAGTTGATCATCATTCATTTCCCCTAAACCTTTATAGCGTTGAATAGAGTAACGGGCATTAGGGTTTTCTTGTTGCCATTGTCTTAACTGCTCCTCTGTATCGAGATACAATTCCTTTTTCCCTTGCTTAATTTGATACAAAGGTGGTTGGGCAATATAGACATATCCCACTTCCAGTAAAGGACGCATATAACGGAAAATCAAGGTTAACAATAAGGTTCGAATATGCGCACCATCGACATCCGCATCCGTCATTAAAATTAATTTGTGGTAGCGCACTTTAGAAACATCAAACTCTTCACCAAATCCTGTTCCCATAGCTGTAAAGAGAGAACGAATCTCTTCATTTTTTAAAATACGATCCATAGTCGCTTTTTCAACGTTTAAAATTTTACCACGAATCGGTAAAATTGCTTGGAACATCCGCGAACGACCTTGCTTAGCCGATCCACCCGCAGAATCCCCCTCGACAATAAATAACTCACATTGTTCAGGATCTTTACTTGAACAATCGGCTAATTTACCTGGTAAATTCGAAATTTCTAAACCACTTTTCTTACGTGTAATCTCACGTGCACGCTTAGCTGCCAAACGCGCTTTTGAAGCTAAAATACCTTTATCGACGATCAGACGTGCCACTTTAGGATTTTCCATTAAATAAGACTCTAAATGCATCGAGAAAATACGGTCTGTAATGCCTCGAACTTCAGAGTTACCTAATTTGGTTTTGGTTTGTCCTTCGAATTGTGGATCTGGGTGTTTAACTGAAAGCACAGTCGTTAAACCTTCACGGACATCCTCACCCGATAAATTATCTTCATTTTCTTTAATAATATTCATTTTACGAGCATAATCATTCACAACACGGGTCAAGGCACTCTTAAAACCAGACTCATGCGTTCCACCTTCATGAGTTACAATATTATTAGCATAAGATAAAATATTGGTATGATAGGAATCCGTGTACTGGAAAGCAATCTCTACTTGAATACCATCAATTTCATCTTCCATATAGATTGGCTCTTCAAAAATATGTGTTTTTTCTTGATTTAAAAAGATGACATACTCACTTAAGCCACCTTCAGAATAGAAACTTTCAGATTTTTCACGGTCCACACGACGATCTTCAATCGAAATACGTAAACCTTTATTTAAGAAAGATAATTCTTGAATACGACGCATCAAAATACCATAATCAAAATCCGTTGTTTCAGTAAATATCGTCGGATCTGGTGTAAAGTTCACTTTTGAACCAGTTATATCGGTTGTCCCAATAATTTCTAAATCTTTAACAACTTTTCCACGCTCAAATACTTGTTCATAAATATTACCATTACGAGCAACTTGAACCCTCAGTTCAGTCGATAAAGCATTAACGACAGACGCACCTACCCCGTGTAAACCACCGGATACTTTATAGCCTCCGCCACCAAATTTACCTCCCGCGTGTAGAACCGTAAAGACGGTTTCAACTGCAGGACGACCGGTTTTAGCTTGAATATCAACTGGAATCCCACGTCCATTATCAACAACTGTAATACTTCCATCAGCTTCAATAAATAATTCGATATGATCACAATAACCAGCTAACGCCTCATCAATCGCATTATCGACAATTTCCCAAACTAAGTGGTGTAAACCTAAACTACTGGTTGATCCGATGTACATTCCCGGACGTTTACGTACAGCTTCTAAACCTTCTAATACTTGAATTTGATCAGCATTATAATTGTTAGTATATTCTTTTTTGGTCACAAAGCATCCTCTTCCTTCCATGTGTGACTTTATGGTTCGTTAATCGTGCCTTTTTTAACCTGATATATTTTCGCTTGCTTTAATTCAGCTATTTTCAAGCCACTAATAGAAGCAGTTGTTAAAAAGGTTTGGACTTTTGATTCAATGTAACTCATCAATATATGTTGGCGATTATCATCCAATTCGGATAAAACATCATCCAGTAGCAAAATAGGATATTCAGAAGTGAGCTGATACATTAAATCAATCTCTGCTAGTTTTAAACTTAAAATAATCGTTCGTTGTTGGCCTTGTGAACCATATAATTGCGCCGATTTTTCATTTAAAATAAATTCTAAATCATCACGATGAGGCCCATATAATGTATTACCTAGGTCTTTTTCACGCTTAATATTTTGCTTAAGTAATTGCTTAAATTGATCACTTAGAGTATCCAGATTAAGATAATCTAAACGTGAACTCGAACTTTTATATGTAATCTGTAAATGATCCGCTTGATTCGATAACCGATGATGAATCGGTTGCGCTAATTCCGTTAATTGCTGGACAAAATCAATCCGATATTTAATCACATTAACCGCCTTGTCAATTAATTGATCCGTTAAAACCTCAAAATAAATATCATCAAATTTTGACTGCTGTCCCAATTGTTTTAAGTAAGCATTGCGCTGCTTTAAGATACGATTATATTCAAGAAGTTCATTTAAATAGACTGGGTGAGATTGGCCTAATTCTACATCAAGAAAACGTCGCCGTAAGGCTGGAGAACCTTTAATTAATTGAAGATCTTCAGGAGCAAATAAAATAACATTTAATTTACCGATAAAATGACTTAATTTAGCCTGCTCCAAATGATTAAACTTGGCGATTTTCCCTTTTTTATTTAATTGTAATTCTAGGGGAAAATGATAATGTCGCGTTTCAACATTGCCTTTAATAATTGCTTGTGACGTTGACCAACGGATCATTTCTTGATCATGATTGGTTCGATGACTTTTAGCTAAAGACAACAAAAAAATCGCCTCAAGGATATTGGTCTTTCCTTGGGCATTTTCACCGGTAAAGATGGTTAAACTTTGGTCAAAGGTCAAATCCAATTGGGCGTAATTTCTAAAATTAATTAATTCAAGTTGATTAAGTCTCATTCGATTTAGCTGGTGATATTTGTTGGATGGTTATCGTCATATCTTCATTAGGTAAGAAAATTTTGTCACCAGAATACAATTTTTTCCCGCGTCTTTGCTCTAATTCGTTATTTAAGTAGACTTCAAACTCACTCAAATACCACTTAGCCATTCCACCACTGGGAATATAACTTTCTAATTTAAGTAACTGTCCTAATGTAATATAATCTTCATTAATCTTCAGTATCTTTTGTTGCATTATTAATCACCATCCTCACTTTAATCTTCTTATTATATTATACACTTTTTTCAGTTAAAATTCAAATTTAGGCTAATATAAGCGAAAATTCCAATAAATAATATAAACCTACTCATAAGCAAAAAAATAGCCCCTAAAGGCTATTTTTTCCATTTAAAGCGAATATATTATGAATGATGGGTCCGAATCGGAGTTAATAATTGTAATAATTGACTATTAGGTGTTTCTGCTTCTTGTGCATGACTAATTAATAGCGGACGAATAGCTGTTTGGAATTGAATTTTTACATCAACATCACCAAAAGATTTAAGCGCATCTTTCATATAATCAGGGTTAAATGAAATCACAACGGCATCACCCTCAGCTTTTTTATAATTAATCTCCTCTGCCACATGCCCTACTTGTGTGCCTCTAACAGATAATTCCACATTAGCTTCATTTATTTCTAATTGAACAACATTATTATTACTTACATGAGACATCAAGGATGCCCGATCAATCGCTTGTAAGAAATCATTAGCATTCAATACCAATTCAGTTTGATGACTCGCTGGAATCAAACGTTTCACATCTGGATAATTTCCTTCAAGCAGGCGAGAGAAAATCGTTAAATTATCTAAGAAGAAAATCACTTGTTGTTCCGTCACTGCAAAAGCTAATTTACCATTATCATCAATCATACGGGTTAATTCAACCATCGTCTTTTTAGGAATTGTAATAGGTTGAAATGCTCCTTCATTATTTTCAAATTTAACTGGAATTTCACGCATACTTAAACGGTGACTGTCAGTTGCAGCAGCAGTCATACTGGATTCATTAGCTGTTAAATGAATACCTGTTAATACAGGACGACTTTCTTGGTTAGAAGTTGCAAATACCGTTTGGTCTACCATTTGTTTAAATAATAAAGGTGGTAGATCATGTTGTTGATTAATTTCAATTTCAGGTAAACGTGGATAAGCTTGGCTATCTTGACCATTTACATTAAAAGTAGCATTTCCTGATGTAATGGTTGCATGATATAGTTCATCACTTTCAATCGTTATATCATCTTTAGGTAATTTTTTAATGATGTCATTAAATAAGCGTGCAGGTAAGACAATACTACCTTCTTCTTCAATGGTTAAACCAAAATCTTCGTTATCAACAGCTAGGAAACTTTCAATAGAAATATCAGCATCACTACCAATAAGTGTTAAACCTTCATTTGTAGCTGTTATCTTAATACCTTGTAAAATAGTAATGGTTGATTTAGCAGGAATTGCACGTGCGACATGATTTAATTGCTGAATAAATGCTTGTTTTTGAATCACAAATTTCATTGATAAACACTCCTAATAATTAAATATATAAATAAATAAAGTAAGTCTTAGTAGTAGGGCTTGTTGATAACGGGCATAAGTTGAATTTTAATTGACATATTCACGCTTTTGCTTGTGGATTAGTTGTGAATCATTCAGTTGATAAAAAAATACTTATGCACAAGGCAGAAAATTAAGCGACAATTTTATGTTTTTAAGCGATTCTTTAACTGGGTCATTTCATTGTCTAAAGTAGGTGATGTTTTTAAATCTTCGCTAATTTTTTCGTAGGCATGAATAACTGTCGTATGATTTTTGTTTCCAAAAGCCTCACCAATCTTAGGAAAAGAAATATCGGTCAATTCACGGGCCAGATACATGGCGATTTGCCGTGGGTAAACAATGTTTTTAGTCCGTTTTCTTCCTTTAATATCTTGGCTAGTGATTTGGTAGTAATGTGCCACTTGATTAATGATTTCGTTGATACTTAAGGGTTTCTTCTCCTCAGATCCTACCATATTACGTAAAGCTTCAGCTGCAAGTGACGTAGTAATTTCCTTACCTTGGATCGCTGCATAGGCTATGACACGGACCAATGCACCTTCTAATTCACGAATATTAGTATCTATATTATTAGCGATATAGGTGAGAGTCTCAGGATTGATATCGAGGCGGTCATTACTCGCTTTCTTCCTTAAAATCGCAATCCGAGTTTCCAAGTCAGGAGGTGTTATATCTGTGGATAACCCCCATTTAAAACGACTAATCAACCTTTCCTCTAAATTATCAATATTATTAGGCAGGCGATCACTAGTTAAAACAATCTGTTTATTATTGTTATAAAGGGCATTAAATGTATGGAAAAATTCTTCTTGGGTTTTATCTTTATTGGATAGAAACTGAATATCATCTATTAATAAGACATCAATACTACGGTACATCTCACGAAATGCAATTTGAGATCCATTTTGAATACTGGTAATAAAATCATTGGTAAAGGATTCACTGGTTGCATATTTAATTTTAGCATCAGGATTTTTGCTAAGTATTTCATTCCCAATCGCTTGCATGAGGTGGGTTTTACCTAAACCAACTCCTCCATAAATTAAAAATGGGTTGTAAGTTTGCCCTGGATTATCGCTAACAGCCAAAGCTGCCCCATTTGCCATCTTATTGTCCTCACCAACAACAAAGGTTTCAAAGGTATAGTTAGGATTCAGTTGTGAATCTCTGAAACTATCGTCAGTACTAGCTGTTATTTGATTATTAGCCGGCACAACTTCCGTTTGCTGGCTATCTTGTGGAACGATAATAAAAGTTGGTACGTATTCCATGCCATAATTCTCCAAGCTATATTGCAATATATAGCCGGCTAAATGACGTTCCCAATGCTTCTTTGTTAAGGCATTCGGCACAGAAAGTGAAATGGATTGATGTCCAATACGCGTTGGTTTAACAGGTTCTACCCAAGTGGAGTAGGCATTTTCGCTTAATATCTCTTTTAAATAGTTAGTAATCTCTAACCAAAAGCGATCTTTTTCATCCATTTATTCGTTTCACCTCTCTTGTGGATAAGTATTTTCGTATAGTTGTATTTTAACATAGTTACGACTGTGGACAAATTTTCAAGGAAGAAAATAACTTGTCCACACATCAACATTGAACTTATGCACAACTGCATAAAGGCTGTGAATAAGTTCAATAATTAATCTATATTTAACATCTGTTGTGTATAATTACTTATTGATTTTATCACATTTATTAGACTTATGCACAGTTTTTGTGGATAATTTTTATCTATTGTTGACAATTGTTGATAAGTGCATAAACTAAGAGTATGTTTGTGGATATTTATTTAAGAGAAGAAGTTATAAACAGTTTAATTATAGATTGTGGATAAGCTGTGCATAATTATTTAGCGTGAAATGGTAGGAATTGCTTGACTTTATGCATTATTTTCTATAATATATTCTAGGTATTTACATTGAAAAGTTGAGGAGGTGCGATTTATGAAAAGAACATACCAACCGAAAAAACGTACACGCAAAAAAGTTCACGGATTCCGTAAAAGAATGAGCACTAAAAATGGACGTCGCGTATTAAGAAACCGCCGTCTTAAAGGTAGAAAATCTTTAACAGCTTAATTTTTGATAAAGGTAACCTTTCGGTACCTTTATTTTTTTAGCAATAATTTAACCGATTACATTCATTGTTTTTGAGCTTTTATTGTTGTTAGGACTTAATTTATTCAATAAATTGTACTATAATTTAACTAT
The DNA here is from genome assembly GCF_052115865.1 of Fundicoccus sp. Sow4_H7. Lineage (NCBI taxonomy): Bacteria > Bacillati > Bacillota > Bacilli > Lactobacillales > Aerococcaceae > Fundicoccus > Fundicoccus sp. Sow4_H7. The sequence continues at coordinate 40,846 of NZ_JBQKME010000012.1, forward strand.
TGATTGCTGATTATCAATTTGATGGTTTGTTATTGTGTCGTAGAGATTGTAAGTAGAAAATGAGGGATTTTTTGAAAAAAAAATATCGCGTAAAATCTGAAAAAGAATTCCAATTGGTTTTCCGCAAAGGAGAATCTATTGCTAACCGCCAGTTAGTTCTTTATGTGTATCCTAAACCTGAACAAGAACATTTTCGTGTAGGATTATCGGTCGGCAAAAAAATTGGGAATGCTGTTAAGCGTAATCAAGTAAAACGCTACTTGCGTCAAGCTCTGCATGAATTACAAGATGTGATTGATCCTGAAATAGATTTTTTACTCATTGCTCGCCCTGATATTAAAGAAAAAACTTTTGCACAGGTGAAGCAATCTGTCATTCATGTAATGAGTTTAGCAAAAATCATCGATAAATCAGCACTTAAATAATGTCTAGGAGGTAAGAATGAAAAAAAATCGTAAATGGATCCAAATAGTTATTTTACTTGGAATCGTCTTGTTTATGTCTGCCTGTGGTAATATTAATGAACCTATTACTTCAGAATCGACAGGTCTGTGGGATCGCTATATTATTTATAACTTGTCTCAATTTATTATCTGGTTATCGAATCTTATGGGAGGCAGTTATGCTCTTGGTATTATTTTATTTACCATCATTATTCGTATAATCTTAATACCATTAAATAATATCCAAACCAGATCACAACGTAAAATGTTGGAAATTCAACCGGAATTGAATGCTATACGAGATAGATATCCGAATCGTGACCGTGATTCAATGGAAGCGATGCAAAGAGAGCAGCAAGCTTTATTAGATGAACGTGGTGTGAATCAATTTGCTGGTTTACTCCCAATGCTTATTCAATTGCCAGTTATGATGGCCTTGTATCAGTCTATTTTAAGAACTGATCTCTTAAGAGAGGGAACTTTCTTATGGACAAACCTAGGTGAAAGAGATCCTTACTTTATTCTTCCGATATTAGCTGCTGCTTTCACTCTAGCTAATACTTACTTAACGATGAAGGCTAATCCTACGCAAAATTCGGCAAGTAAAATTATGATTTATGTAATGCCAGTAATGATTTTACTTATTTCGATTGGATTACCAAGTGCGATTACTTTATATTGGGTGGTTTCAAATGCCTTTACAGTTGCGCAGACTTTAATTTTCAATAATCCGTATAAATTAATTGCGGAACGGGAAGCTAAGGCAGAAGCAGAAAAAGAACGTCAACGTGAGTTACGCCGAGCCCTCAAGCGTGCTAAGCGCCGTTAGATTTTTAGGAAAGGAATTTATTCTATGCAAGAGAGTACAACAGTAAGAGCCGAAACAGTTGAAAAAGCCGTCAATATTGCCCTAACAAAATTAAATTTAAGCCGTGATGAAGCTGAAATTAATATCATTAGTGAAGGTAAAAAAGGCTTGTTTGGTTTTGGTAAGCAAGATGCTATTGTAGAAGTCACTGCTAAAAAGACTAAGAGTATTGGTCAAATCATGGATCAACTTGATCATGAAACAAAGGCTGAAACTGTTTCAAATATTCAAACAGAAGAAGCAAAAACACAAACAGTTGTTGAAACAGTTGTGGAACCAGAAGAAGAAGTTGAAGTAATTGCTGAATCGGTTGAAGTTGAAGAAAAAGAAGTGGCGATTGAAGATACTGATTTAGATGACAAAGCTGAAGAAGACAGCTATTTTGATGATGAGTCTGACGAAGATGATGAAGAAGAAGACGTAGAAGACGCTGATGATAATGTTGAAAATGCTGAAACGAAAGCGCAAAGACGTGCTGAAGCTAATCAAAAAGTAGCCACTTACTTACAAAAAGTCATTCTTGAATACGGGGCAGAAGCTGATATTACGGTTGAAGATAATGGTTATCAAATTATTTTCAACATTGATACCGATAAATCAGGCTTAGTTATTGGTAAACATGGTAAAATCATTAATGCCTTGCAAACCTTAGCGCAGATTTTATTGCATCGCTATAATCGTCGTCGTGTTTCTGTTATTTTAAATGTGGGCGATTATCGCAACCGCCGAGCGAGTGTGTTAGAGCAAATTGCTGAACGAACAGCAAATGAAGTTCTACGCACGAAACAAGCGGTGATTCTTGACCCTCTACCTGCTTATGAACGTAAACAAATCCATGCTTACTTAAGTAAAGTTGATCGCGTGAAAACACACTCAGAAGGAAAAGATCCTAACCGTTACTTAGTTGTTGAGTATGATAACAAATTAGATTATTAAGATGAAAAAAACACCTATTCTAGTTGGAGACTGGAATAGGTGTTTTTTGATTAAATTATTTTGAAAGATTAATTTTAAATTCTTCTTTGAAATTATGAGCTTCAATTATCAAGGTAAATTCTTCATAACTTTCTTCTTTCATATCAGCAGTATAGCCACTTAAATCTGCTGCATCTAGTTTAATTTGAAAATCTTCACTTTGTTTGCTTTCAAGATGAATTTTTTCAAATGCAACTAATGATTTAACGCGTGGTACCACTCTTGGATGATGTGCATGAATATACACTTGAATAACTTCTGATCCTGAATGTGAGCCTTTATTTGTTAATTGTCCTTTAATCAATAATGTTATTTTATTATTTGATTGTTTTTGTTCTATATCGAGACCTTCTATACTGAAAGTTGTGTATGAAAGACCGTAACCAAATGGATAATGCGCATGACCTGGTAAATCAGCATAATCTTTTTTAAAATATGTTTGGCGGTAGTTATAATACACTGGTAATTGTCCAGTTGAAAGTGGTATTGATTGAGCTAGTTTTCCACTTGGTGTATCTTCACCGAAAAGAATATTGGCAATAGAACTTCCACCATGATCTCCGATATACCCTGCAAGTAATATTGCCTCTGAATCATTATCGATTGCTTGGATAACATGAGGTCTACCTTGAATAAGGACTGTTACAATTGGAATATTCAATTCCACTAGAGCATTGAATAAATCAACTTGTGCTTGTGGTAGTTCTAAGCTAGCTAAATCGATATTTTCTCCACTTGTCATTTCATTTGAACCACTTAGTGCAGCACCATTCTCATCAAAAACTGTACTGAAATCACGAGCACTTGCTCCACCTAATACTAGGACGATAGTGTCTGCTTCTTTGACTGCTTCCTTGGCTTTATCAATACCATTTTCAATAGATGAAGTCAGCATGGAGCCTTGTTCATAAACGACTTCCACTGAATCTTCTTTTAAATAACTTTTAATACCTTCATAGACAGTTATCGTATTTTTTTCATCTTTAAAAGGAGTATAATCACCTAATTGATTATATAGATGATGCGCATTTGGTCCAATGATTGCTACTTTATTTAATTTATTTTTGTTTAACGGTAAGATATTTTGATTGTTCTTTAGTAAAACAATTGATTCAGTTGCCATTTTAACATTAAGTTTCTCTTTTTCTTCAAGTGAAACTCCTTGAACAATTGGACTAGGATTTTCGAATAAGCCTAGTTTTTGTTTAATATTAAGTACTCTTAAAACAGCTTGATCTAATTTTTCAATCGATACTAAATTCTGATTAACTGCTTCTTCTAAATATGGAAAAATATTATCCCATAAACTAATATCCACTCCGCTTTCCAGTGCCCAAGCGGCTGCTTCTACTGGACTATTACTGATATCTGCTAATCGACCTAGAGCAACACCATCTGCCATCACTGCTCCCTCGAACTTCATTTCATCTCGAAGAATCGTATTTAATAAATAATCATTTCCATGGCATAAGATACCATCAATATCGTTGTAAGCAGCCATTGTTAAGAATGCTCCTTTTTTAATGGAACGTTTCATGGCTAGTAAGTGTATTTCATGTAGTTCTCTTAGACCAATATTTACAGGGGCAGAATTATGTCCTCCCATGGCAGAACCTTGACCAGCAAAATGTTTTAATACAGCACCAACATTGGAAGATGATATTTTTTGTTTAAAATCAACAATGGACGAAGTTCCTTGTAAACCTTCGACAGCTGCTTCTGAGAAAATAGCTGTTAAATAAGGATCTTCACTAAAACATTCTTCTGTTCTACCCCAGCGCGGATCACGACTCACATCTAAAGTTGATATGAGTCCTAAATGGGCTCCTTTTTGACGAATATCGTTAGCTACTATTTTTTGTAACTGTTTATAAAGTTCAGGATTCCAGCTATTACCAACAGAATAATTAGTAGGTGTTGATAGAGAATCTAAACCTTGATGTCCATGAGGTGATTCTTCTGACAGTAAGGCAGGAATACCCAAAGTAGTTTCTTCTTTTAAATACTTTTGGATTATTTTACTTACGATGAATGCTTCTTCAGCATTTAATCCGTTTTGTAAGTTTTTTCCTGACCATGGATCGGACCGAAAGACACCGTAAATAAAACCAATCCCGTCAAATCTAGCAACTTCTTCTTTAAAGAGATCTGTTAGTTCAATTCCATTTTCTGTCTTTTCATATATTTGCCAACCATAAAGTCGCTGATTTAATTGACCAACTTTTTCTCTCAAAGACATTTTATTTAATAAATTCTGCACAATTGATTCCCTTTCTTTTCATTATACAATTAATTTTATTGTTTGAATTTCATAAGGATTGAATGGAACTACAATATATCCTTCTTCATTTACTTCTAATGAATACAAATTATTTTCTAGTAAATCACACAGATAGGCTTCAGTGAAAGAATCATCCACTTTTAAATAAGCTGTTGTTCGCATATTTTGAAATTCAAATAAACGAATGATAATATCTTGGCTATCTTCAGCTAATTTAATACTATCTATCTGGATATTATCTTGCTCAACATATGCCCAAGGTTCTGTTCTTAGTGATTGAGTTGTATCATTAGTTGGTTGAACGATGATAGGTACATTTAATTCATGTGCTTCTTGAATTAATTTAGAATTTTGCCAGCTGCCTTTATGCGGATAAAAAGCATAAGTAAATGAGTGATAACCTTGATCTGCTTCAGGGTATGGATCGATAGGAGATTTAATAAGTGAAATTCCCATCTTCTTATAGGATACATTATAGCCATATTTACTATCTGTAATTAAACTAACTCCGTAATCACCTTCAGATAAATCCATCCATTTATGACCTGAAACTTCAAATCGTGCTTCATCCCAAGAAGTATTGCGATGAATAGGTCTTTCTAAGTTCCCAAATTGTGTATCAAAGACCGCTTTGTTTGTATGAATATCTACATCAAATTCAACCTTTAATAATTGTTGATGTTGATGCCAATCAACTTCTGTTTCAAAATCAATTCTTGGAGTATGATTATAAAAATGAATGGTTTGTTTAATTGTTGAATCTAAATAAGTATATGATAATTCTAAACTCTGACGAATTGGGCCGTTACATATCCAATGAATTTCTTTTAGTTGGTTCACATCCCACGCTTTATCTTTATAAAATGCGTCAATATCCCATGCGTCATAACTTAATGGGGTATCTTCATAAACTGTTAGCTGGTTGAATAAACCATCTTCAGTAATAATCTCACGTCTATTCACTTTATCGTAGAGTGAAGTGAATCTACCAACCTCATCTAAAATGATGTGATAGAAAGTTGTTTCAAATTCTTTTGCAGAAAGATTCAATTCAGATATCAGTTCTTTTTCTTTTTCATCTTGTGTTTGAACACGTAAGATTCCTCCTGCTAAGGCTGGGATATGATCAATTTTTACAAGAGATACTAAGTCATTTACTGCTTGTACTTCAATTTTTTCATCATTAAACCAGACTGTTTCGTTTGATTGGATAGGAAGCTTTAAAATAGATTGACGGCTGTGTGCAAGTGGGTTGAAGAGATAATATTCTCTATTATCTGATAGAGTTGTCTCGTCACTATTACTTGATGTAAAAGCAGCTTCAATTAAATATTGGGCTTTTTCAAAAATCCATTCATAGTCACGATCAGAATCATCGTATACTTCTTTTATTGAACTACCTGGTAAAATATCATGGAATTGAAGCAATAAAATTTTCTTCCATATTTGTTCAATCTCTTCTCGTGGATAATTAGAGCGATTTAAGATGACATTTAATTTTTCTAGTGTTTGGATTAGAAATTCACTTTGACGATTATTTTTCTTGTTTTTGGCTATTGAGGTATAGGTTCCTCGATGATACTCAAAATATAATTCTCCTGTCCACCGTGCAACATCTTTGTCAGAAATTTGTTTTTCTAAATCTACAAAAAAATCAAGACCTGTACTGTTTTTAACTTTTGGGATGCCCGGAAGACCATTTTTTAATCGTTTAGCAGTTTCCAACATTCCGCGTGTAGGTCCTCCACCTCCATCACCATAACCATAGGCATTTAAAATGGTATTATTTAGAGACTTATCAACATATCGATGCCAACTATTTTTTAATGTATAAGGATCTAGCATGCCGTTATAGGTTGTATAATGGGGTGTAGGGCTATAACCTTCACTGATTGTTGTAATAAAGTGGGTTAGTACTTCACTTCCATCAAGACCGCGCCAATAGAAAGTATCATGCGGGATTTGATTGCGATCATTCCAGGATAATTTAGTTGTCATAAAGTAAGGTGTATTTGTTTTCTTCATGATTTGAGGTAACGTGGCTGAGTAGCCAAAAACATCCGGTAACCAAGCGACTTTACTTTCGATACCAAATTCATTCTTTAAAAAGCGTTTACCATATAAAAATTGACGTACTAAAGATTCACCGGAGATAAGGTTTATATCGGACTCGACCCATAATGCACCTTCAGGTTGCCAACGCTTCTCTTCAATTTTCTTTTTTATATTTTCATATAATTCAGGATATCGCTCTTTAATATAGATATAAAGCTGAGGTTGACTCTGGATAAAGGTGTAATCTGGATATTCTTCCATAAACTTTACGACAGTTGAAAATGACCGTTCTCCTTTTTCAATGGCTTGTTCAACTGTCCAAAGCCAAGCAATATCAATATGCGTATGTCCCACGACAGAAACTTCAACAGGTAAATTAAAATCTGAATGAGTGTATAAGGTTTCTTTTAAAACCTTTTGTGCTTCAAGAAGACTCTTTGAATAGGTAGATGAATAAGGTTGACGCAAATCAAGTAATAAAGCTGCATGGTACATGTTTTTTAAGTAATAAGCCGCCACATCAGTTTCATTTAAAACTGCTCTCCAACCATCTAAAGCAACAGCAAAATCCCAATAAATTTCAAAAGTTAATTTATCAATAATAGCGATATTTAAATACATTGGAAATTGTTTTTCTTCTCTACCACTAAAAAGCTCAAGATTAAAAGCAACGTTTTGTTTTCCACTGAATGACTCATCTAAAAAAATATCGCGATGATTGACATCCATTGCTTGAACTAATTCCCCATCTAAGTAACATTTTAATTGAGGATTTGTTGTGCTATCAGATTCGGTTAAAGATGAAAAACATTGTAGAACAAGCTGTTCATTGTTCTTAACTTCTGGAAATGAGATCGTTCCAGTTAATGAATAGTAAGTATTTTTTGTACCAAAATAATTTCCTTGTGTATAGGGAGCGCTACCCTCATCTGAATGAAGTGTTAGATCAGTTAGAGGAATTATCTTTTTAGTAGATAATTGTTTTAAGCGATAGGTTTGTTTTCTAACATATTCTCTTTCATGCATAACATACAATCCCTTCTTTACAATAAAACATCTTCTTCGTGAAGATATAAATAATGTGTGATATTAACAATCTACACCTACATATATTTTGAATCACGAAGAAGATGATATGGCTTAAATCAGTGATATTTAATTAAAAGCTTTTATGAATTTGCCCAACGGTCATATGCATCTTGATAGATTTGGATATATTCTTCAACACCCATTGAATCAATGATGTTTAAGTAATTTTGCCATGTGTCATCATTTAACTCTTCAACACCTGTTATGAATTTTGCTTCCATTTCAGTTACAAATGTTGCTAAGTCAGTTGCATTAATACTGATGATATCTTGTTCTTCAACTGTTAAATATGTAATTGGGTAAGGTACTTCAGCATATGGTGTAACTTTTTCAGCTGTTTCTGCAACTAAGAAATCAAAGAATGTAGTATCTACCTCTTGATTTGGGTCTGCATAGATTGGATCTAAGTCAATTTCAAGAGCAGGTACTGGGATTCCATAAGCAGGCGTAATTTGTCCACGGTAATCCTCTGTATTGTCCAAGTTTACATTATCTAAATTAAATATTTTAACTTGTTCACCTTCATCATTTTCAGCGTAGTTCCATAAAGCACCTTCAGGACCTTGGTTTAATAATTCATATCCTTCTTCTGAATAGAAGTAGTCTACCCATTGGATAGATTCGGCAGGATACTCATTTTGTGAGGTAATAGCAAATGTTCCTGTTTGAATACGAGGACTCGCTACTGCTAAAGTTTCAGGGGAATATTCGCTTGTTAAGACTTGGAACATTGGGTTTGCAACTGCTTCTTTTTCTGAACCACCTAGTGTAAAGAATGAGAAGTAATCTTGGAAAACACCAATTTGGTTGTTTTGACCTTTAGCTTTTTTCTGTTCATTTGATTGAGAGAATGTTTCTGGGTCAAGTAAGCCATCCACATGTAGACGGTTCATATATTCTAAATAGGCACGATAGTTATCTGTGATTGGAGTGAAGCGAACAACGCCATCTACTTCATCAATGCTGTTTGACTTCAAACCGAAACTAGCCATCATATATAAACGAATTGTGTTTAACGCCACGTCGGTTAATGGAATTTCATCGGCTTCACCATTACCGTTAGGATCTTCTTCTTTCATTCTAACGAGTAAATCATAAAACTCATCTGTTGTAGTAGGAACTGTATCAACACCTAATGCTTCCATCCATGCCCCGTTATACCACATTGGACCTAAAGGCCAGATACTGTATGAACCACGGTTAATAACAGGTAAACTATAGATATGACCATCTGGTGCTGTGATTGATTTCCTAATATCTGGATTCTCGTCTAAGATTGCACTTAAATTAGGCGCATTTTCTTCTAAGTAATCTTCCAATGGGATTAAAATTCCTTGTGAACCATAATCAATTTCCATACCACGTGTTAAGTTGGAAGAACCAGCTGCAAAAATTACATCAGGAAGATCACCACTCGCAAAAGCTAAGTTTAAACGTGTACTAAAGTCAGACATTGGAGGAGTAATATATTCCCATTCAATATTTGTTAATCTTGTCATTTCTTGAAGAACTGGCATATCTTTCCATTCGGCCATACCTGTACCTGGAGCGATTAAGCTTAACTGAATTGGCTCTTCAACAATTGGGAAAGTTGTTAGTGTTCTGGCCTCATCATCTTCTTGTGCTAAAACCATTTGGCTACTGCTAGCAACTGAACCAACTAAAAATGTTGTAATGGCAAGTGAGCTGACAAATTTTGTTAATGATTTTTTCATATGTAAATCTCCTTTTTTTATTTTTTTGACTTTTTGCGATTAACCTTTCAATGAACCAACCAATACCCCCTTTACAAAATAACGTTGTAAGAACGGATACACCATGATAATTGGTAAAGTGGACACAATCATCACCCCGTACTTGATAACTTCTGATAATTGCTGCTTACTATACATCAAGGTTGCCATTGAACTCGATGTATTTTGAGCAGTCCCTGTGGAAGATAGGTCTTGTAAAACAAGTATTTCTCTCAAGACCATTTGTAGCGGATATTTAGACTTATCTGATAAATAAATTAAAGCACCAAAGTAACTGTTCCAATGGCCAACGCCATAAAATAATCCCATTACTGCAATGATTGGAACGGAAAGAGGGAGAACCACTTTGAGGAAAAGCGTAAAATCACCTGCTCCGTCAATAATTGCTGCTTCTTCTAATTCGGTGGGAATAGTAGTTTCAAAGAATGTTCGGGTAACGACTATATTATAAACAGATGCTGCTCCTGGAAGTACCAAAGCCCACATCGTATCTAAGATTCCAAGGCTACGAATTAATAAGTAACTTGGAATAAGTCCACCACTTACAAACATTGTTACGATCATAAAGTTCATAAAGACTTTTCTACCAAAAAAATCTTGTCGAGAAAGAGCATAAGCACAAGGTAAAGTAACAAATAGGTTGATACTTGTTCCTACAAGTGTATAAATAATTGTATTTAAATATCCTCGCCAAATTTGATCATTTTCAAAAATCGTTTGATAACCTTCCCAAGTAATATTCTTTGGTAATAACCACATTTCTCCTGAGTTAACAGACTGAGGATCACTGATGGAGGCACTTAAAATATAAATCAGGGGATAAAGCACTAAAATTAAGGCAATAATTAAAAAGATATAGACAATCCCTAAATAAATCTTATCTTGTAATAACATTTTTTGATTTTTCATTTCAGTCACCTCACTAAAATAGACTTGTTTCGCCGACTTTTTTAGCAATCCAGTTGACACATAACAGTAAGGATGCATTTATAACTGCCTCAAAGACACCTACTGCAGCCGCAAAACTGTATTGAGCATCAAGAAGACCTTGCTGATAAACGAAAGTTGCGATTACTTTTGAAGCGTCCATATTAAGTGGATTTTGCAATAATAGAATTTTTTCATATCCAGTTGCCATAATTGATCCAAAGTTCATAATCAATAAAATGACCATTGTTGGTAAAATAGTTGGAATATTAATATACCAAGTTCTTTGAACACGAGTTGCTCCGTCAATAATTGCTGCTTCATGAAGCTGCACATCAACACCAGCAAGAGCAGCAAAATAAATAACAGAACCCCAACCCGTTGACTGCCAAACTCCGGATAAAACATAAACTGTTTTAAAAAAACGTGGTTCTTGAAGAAAAGCAATTCGTTCAAAACCTAAGAAATCAAGTAAATGATTAATAATACCCGTACTCGGTGATAAAAAAGAAATTAACATACCAGAGACGACTACAACTGAAATAAAATTTGGTGCATACGTTGCCGTTTGAGTAAATTTCTTGAAAAAACCGTCTTTTACTTCATTTAAGAAGAGAGCGAGTAAAATAGGAAGTGGAAATCCTACGATTAGTTGATATAGACTGATTCCAAGTGTATTTTTAATCAGATCCCAGAAATAGTATGAGTTAAAAAACCTTTGAAAATGTTTAAAACCTACCCAAGGACTTCCGACAATACCTAATGAAGGCATATAATCTTTAAATGCTATGGTAATTCCATACATAGGGATGTATGAAAAGACAAAAAAAGTTATAAATGCAGGTAATACAAACAGGTATAATACGCGGCTTTTATATATTCTTTTTCTATAACTTTTAAAGGTAGATGTTTTTGTTGGTTTTGATATGACTTGTTGCATTTATGCTACCTCCTTCGGTTAATTGATTGTTGCTTTTAAGCCATACATACCTAAAACATTTGGATGTAATTGAGGGATATTGAATAAAACGTTACCATTTTGATCTTGGTTTAAATCTATTTCTTTTTGATTTGCCAAGTCAAAGAGTGTCACATCTAATTTATCTAAATGTTTATCTAGTAATTGATTTAAAGCAAATGGACCAGTATTTGGCATTTTATCCACATCAAAATATAGATAATAATCATTATCACGATGAACAATTTTGAAGTCTGTTTGCTGTTTATTAACTTCAATCAATGGTCGCGTAGAATAAATACCTTCGCTATAAATAGCCATCCAATCTCCCAAATCAGTCAAGATGGTTGTTTCTTCTTGAGTAATGGTTCCTTCAGGAGTAGGGCCAACGCCGATAACAAGGTTACCACCTTTTGAGACTACATCAACAAGATTTTTGATTATCATTGAACTTGGTTTAAACACATCAGTAGGAACATAACCCCAGTCATTACCTAAGGGAATATTACTTTCCCAGGCTTTAGAAGGAATTTCATCCCAATTTGGTATCCGTCTTTCTGGAGTTACATAGTTTTCATGGCGACCACCCATTGCTCGATTAACAATAATTAATTCGGATTGGTCTTCACGTGCTATTTCAGCTAATTGATCCATCTGAAGATTTTCATTCCCATAGCCGCACCATCCGGCATCTAACCATAAGAAGTCAACTTTTCCATAATTATGTGTCAACTCATGAATTTGCCGATGAACAAAAGTGACATATTTGTCCCATATTTCTGGATATTCCTTAGTATCATAATTAGCGTGTCTACCAGTAATTGAACCATCATCTATCCAATAATAAGGACTATACCAGTCTGCTTTTGAATAATATGCGCCTGCTGCAATATCATGTTGACGAAATGCTTCAAAGACTTTTTGGGTTGCATCTACCTTAAAAGGACTTTGTTTACCAGATACCTTAAATTCTGATTCCATGGTATTAAATAGATTAAAACCGTCGTGATGTTTTGTAGAGAATAGACCATATTTAATGCCTGCATATTGAAATAATTCAGCCCATCTATTAGGATCGAATGATGTTGGATTAAATTCACTGATTAAATTCCAATAGTCTAGTTTTAATGTCTCGATATCATCTCGCCAAGCTTTTGGTTCACGTGCCCATTCATCTTTTTCAGACAATTGCCATGATTCTACAATTCCAGCTTGACTATATAGGCCCCAGTGAATTAATACACCTAACTTTAAATCTTTAAACCATTCTAATCTTTTCTCAAGCATTTTAGATTCTGGATAAAGTTTATCGCTAGCTTCAGTATCAATAGAAGCCTCTACAATATCTCCACGTATTTCACTCATATATACACCTCTTTCTAATAGCATACTTACAATGTAATCGAATACAAAAGAATCATCAATTTGTTTTTTTTGTCCATATATGTTTATTTTCTATTGTCACGAAAGTTTATTTTAGTTAGCTTCTTTTTCGTTCACTATCAAAAAATAGTACTATTAAATTGTTATGATATGTTTTTTTAAGAAGGATGTGTTTTTTGTGAGCGTTTTAGTATCAATGAAAAAACCATATTTTTTAAATATCAATCCGTAACTGACAAATAAAAAATATGGTTTTGTTTTAAGTATGTTTTAATTCAGATTCGGCATTTTGATGTAAAATTCGATAGTCACCAGGTGTACATCCTACTGTTTTTTTAAAGTAGCGGAAAAAATTTGAGACATCCTGATAACCAGATTCTAAAATTATATCTTTAGCCGTTTTATCTGTTTCAATTAATTCTTGTTTGACATAATCAAGTCGTAATTTTTGAATGTATTTACTAAATGTTAAACCTGTTTCATCTTTGATAATACGATTTAAATAAGTTGTTGAATAGTCAAATTCAATGGCTAAAATTTCCAATGTAAAATCAATTTGACTGAATGACTCCTCAATACGATCAAACAATTTCAATTTCATTGTAGAAATGGATTGTTCTTTTTTATCATTAACAGCGTTACATAGCCAGTCAACTAAATCTCTAAGGTTTACAACAAAAACATCAAAATGCGTATAGCTCTCTAGTGGACTAATTAGCTTAATGGGAACTGTTATATTCATTTGACTACTTACTTTTAGACACAAATTAACGATTTCATATAGATAAAAATGTGCCATTGAACGATTGTGCGGATTTTCTTCAAAATAAGCGATCATTTCATTGAGTGATTTATGACAAAGTTCAGTATTCCCGTCAGTTAATGATTTTTGAATTTTAACAAAATGGTTTGAAAAAAAATAATCAAAATCAAAAGATGGAATGTTTTGTTGATCATCCATGACAAAGATAGTAGAATCCTTGTCTCCACTCGGTTGGTATTCTTTTAAAAATAAAGCATCCGTAAAAGAAGAGTAGATATCTTCATAAAGTTCAACGGTTTGCCCTACATAAATAGGGTATGTCAGATTGAGTACGGATTCAATATATTTTTGAACACCATAAACAACATCTGTTGAATCTAAGCGAGTCAAATCATAGTGGCAAATAAGGATAAAATAATCATTCATATTCTCTACTTCTAAACAATCGACTTCATATGATGGGTGAAGAATAGGAAAAGAATTAACAAATAGTGATTTATCATTGTTAGTTTTATTTTTTGATTTTTCAGATGCATAATCCACTAAAATTGTAAAGAATCCTACATCATCATAATCAGCAAAGGTGGCTGCTAACAATTCAGATTCTTTAGGTGAAATTTTTCTACCTTCAGTCAACTGTAACAGCCAAGATAATTTTGAAGCGTATTGTTGAGAATACAATGACTCGTTAAGCTGAGTATTCATTTCTATCAAACGACTCACCGTTGATTGAATTTGATTGACAATATTAGTTTGAACGGGTGATTGAATAGATGATAAAGGGATAACATCTAGTTTTTCACGCATTTTCTTAATCGGTAAGTATTGTCTTAATGCAAAATAGAGACAGAATATTAAACCGATCAGACCTAAAATTAATCCAATGATTAAGAAATCAATGAGCATTCGACGTAACGGTTTGTTAAAAGTTGAAATAGGAACTAGAGAAATCAGTCGGAAAGGATGATTTGAATTCAACTCTAATAAATATGAGTCGTCCATAGTAGTTGAAAAATTGACAATTTGCTCAAGCTTTTCAGGATGATTGCTCATTTCATCTAAGTCAGCCGATAAGTAAGTGATAATTTGGTTATTTGAATCCATTAAAATGAATTGTGTATCAGAAGAACTCGATAAATAATAATCGAGATAGGTTTTATTCAGCATATAAATAAGATACCCATGCGGCGACTTGGATGAAGTCAAGATGGGAGTTGAGTAAAAGAGATAATTCTTATCATCGCTGTTTTTTAATGTAAAGAAATGTGATCTATTTTCTTTAAAGTGCATTAAAGCTTCTACTAATGGTAAATCAAATAATTTAAGTTTTGAATAAATAAAAACATCATCTGTGTAATGTCCTAATGATGAATATAAACGGCTACTTTCTGGATAATAAATAAAAATTTCATCGACAAAAGGTAAAGAATTCATATGAGATTGAATGGTATCTTTTGTTTGAGTTGTAACAGCACGGGTTCTAATATAATTTTCCGTTAAAGTAGTATCATATGATATTTGAGATGAAATTTGATTCAATGAATCATTCACATTTTTAAGTTGTAGATTTGCTTGTTCAAGCTTATTTAATTCTAATTCTTTCATTTGTATATGGGTATTATTGAAAAATGAATAAAATAAAATAGATGAAAGGATTAAAAACGGTAAAAGAAAAACTAATAAATAGGGTACAAAAAATGACCGAATATTTCTATCAGCGAGTGTCTCATAGTGCAATTCCTTAAACATTCTCTCACCTCTTAGAAAGGTTAATTTTAATTTATAATATTAATTAATATATCAAGAATAACCTTGCTACACCGTTTAGTCAAGCGATTTCAAAATGATAGTAATAAACGACAAAAAGTATGATTTTTTGGCTAATAATATAGCTGTATTTCTTCTTATTGGATAATTAAAAAACCGATAGAATAGATAACTAAAAACTAGTATTTAACCCTCCGTTCGCCAAAAGACCAAACAAAAGCATAAGAATAGATTAAGTTTTATTTATTTTAATCTAAATAATTGCATAATAATCCTAGACAAACTAAAATGAAATAAAGTTGTATAGACAACTAATTTAAGGAGGTCAGGATATGGCTAAGTTTGAACAAGATGCAAAGGCGCTCTTGGAACATATTGGTGGATCAGAAAATATTAGTGCAGCAACGCACTGTGCAACGCGTATGCGTTTTGCATTGAAAGATCCGGCAAAAGCAGATGTGAAGGCAATTGAAGAGATTCCTTCGGTAAAAGGTAGTTTTACACAGGCAGGACAATTTCAAGTAATTATCGGAAACAATGTTTCAGAATTTTACAAAGATTTTGCGGCTATTTCAGGTGTACAGGAAGCAAGTAAGGCAGATGTTAAACAAGCATCAGAAGCTAACCAAGTATGGTGGCAACGTTTAATGACATTTTTAGCAGAAGTTTTTGCACCAATTATTCCGGCAATTATTGTTGGGGGACTTATTTTAGGTTTTCGTAATATTTTAGAAGGTGTTGGATTTTCAGCTTTAGGTCAAATGGTGGTTGATGGTGTACCTGAGGTTACGGCTGATGGGTCACCTATCTATAATACAATTGTGAATGTAAGTCCATTCTGGAATGGGGTTAACCACTTCTTATGGTTACCAGGAGAAGCGATTTTCCACTTCTTACCTGTTGGGATTACATGGTCGGTTACACGTAAATTAGGTACAACACAAATTTTAGGGATCGTTTTAGGACTTACCTTAGTATCCCCACAATTATTAAATGCTTATGGTGCTGCAGGTGCTTTGGCAGATGGGACAGTTCCACAATGGGACTTCGGTATCTTCCAACTTGATATGATTGGTTACCAAGCTCAAGTGTTACCAGCGATGTTTGCGGGAATTGCTTTATCTTATCTAGAAAAATTCTGGCGTCGTGTCGTTCCAGAGATGGTTTCAATGATTTTAGTTCCATTCTTATCACTTTTACCTGCTGTAATTTTAGCACATACTGTTTTAGGACCAATCGGTTGGTGGTTAGGTAGTCTGATTTCTGATGTTGTTTTAGCAGGATTAGAAGGACCGTTAAGCTGGTTATTTGGATTACTTTTTGGAGCACTTTACTCTCCACTTGTTATTACAGGATTACACCATATGACAAATGCAATCGACTCTCAATTGATTGCTGATACACATTCAACAGGTTTATGGCCAATGATCGCTCTTTCAAATATGGCACAAGGTTCAGCCGTTTTAGCTGTTTGGTGGTTAACACGTAGAGATGAGGAAGAGTCTCAAATTACGATTCCATCGGCTGTTTCTGCTTACCTAGGTGTTACAGAACCGGCTATGTTTGGGGTAACGTTAAAATATGTTTACCCATTTGTGGCTGCTATGGCAGGATCAGGTATCGCTGGTTTAATTTCAACTATGGGTAACGTGCAAGCAAACTCTATTGGTGTTGGTGGTTTACCTGGATTCCTAGTTATCCAAGCAAACTCACAAGGATGGTATTGGATTGCAACAGCAGTTGCATTGATTGTTCCATTTATTTTAACCTTAATATTCCATAAAACAGGATTCTTAACGGAAGCTGGTTTAAACTTTGATATTCCATTCTTCAACAATTCGTCAAAAGAAGGTTCTAAAGCATAATTTAAAAAAGGAGTCGTCACTTTGAGTAAGACAAAAAGAGTTATTTACCAAGTTTATCCCAAGTCATTTTATGATACGAATGGTGATGGTATCGGTGATTTGCCAGGGGTAACCCAAAAACTTGATTATATTGCTGATTTAGGTGTGGATATGATTTGGTTAAATCCCTTTTATCCATCTCCTCAAAATGATAATGGCTATGATGTGAGTAATTATACAGCTGTTGACCCAATGTTTGGCACGATGGACGATTTTTCCCATCTTATTGAAGAAGCAGGTAAACGTGGTATTGATATCATGTTAGATATGGTTTTAAACCATACATCAACCGAACATGAATGGTTTCAAAAAGCTTTAGCAGGAGATCCTTATTATCAAGACTTTTACTATTTAAGACCTGCTAAAAAAGATGGCTCGTTACCAACGAATTGGGACTCCAAATTTGGAGGACCGGCTTGGGAACCATTCGGGGATACAGATCTATATTACTTACATTTATTCGATGTGACACAAGCCGATTTAAATTGGCATAATCCAAATGTTCGTCAAGCCCTATTTGATGTCGTGAACTTTTGGATTGATAAAGGGGTTAAAGGATTCCGTTTTGATGTATTAAATGTTATCGGAAAATCAGAAGATTTTGTGGACAGTGAAAAACCAGGTTCTTCACAAGAAAAACGTCTTTATACCGATACCCCAATTGTTCACGAGTGGATTCATGAACTGAATCAAGCAACATTTGGATCAAAAGAAGGTTTTACGACTGTCGGCGAAATGTCTTCTACGACTGTAAAAGATGGTATTCAGTATTCAAATCCTGAAGCCAATGAGTTGAGCATGATTTTCCAATTCCATCATTTAAAGGTAGACTATGCTGATGGAGAAAAATGGACGAATCCTCCATTTGATTTTATCGAATTAAAACGCATTTTAGATGATTGGCAAACAGGAATGTCGGATGGGAATGGTTGGAATGCTTTATTCCTTAATAACCATGACCAACCACGTTCAAATAGTCGCTTTGGGGATGTGGAAAATTATCCATTTGAGACTCAAACGATGTTAGGTCAAACCATTCAATTCCTCCGTGGAACACCTTATATTTTCCAAGGGGAAGAAATTGGGATGACGAATCCAAATTACACGTCAATTTCTGATTACAAAGATATTGAAACATTGAATAACTACCAAATCCTTAAGGATAAACATATTCCAGAAGATGACATCATGGCTATCATTCAGTCCAAATCACGTGACAATGCGCGTACACCGATGCAATGGGATGATAGTGAACATGCTGGATTCACTACTGGAACGCCATGGTTGAAAGTTGCAGAGAATTATCCTCAAGTAAATGTTTCTACTGAGCGCACAGAAGGCAAAATCTTTAGCTATTATCAAGACTTGATTCGGTTAAGAAAGTCACATGATATTATTAGCGAAGGAACTTACCGTGGGTTATTCCTAGATCATCCTGCGATTATGGCCTATGTTCGTGAATTGGACGGACAACAGTTACTTGTTCTAAGTCATTTTTATGCAGGAGATGTCAGCATTGAATTACCAGAAGAATTTCGTGGACGTTCAGCCAGAAAATTGATTGGTAATGGACCATTGGCATCACTGAGTGAGAATGTAACGCTGTCTAACTATGAGACAGTATCCTTTCTACTGGATTAATTAAAGCCATTAAACTATCAAAACACTTTTTATGAGTGTTTTGATAGTTTCTTTTATTATATTTATTTAAAAAGGTTTTAATTATGATTTTTGTTGGATAATTTTATGTTATAATTAACGGGAATCTTAAGAGGAGAACCTTTAATAAATGAATAAATATAAATATTTATATATTATTGTTTTTTCAATTTTTTTAGTGGGATGCAGTAATGAGCCGATGATTCGTCTTAGTGAAGAAAATCAGGCGATTTTAGAATCGAAACGGCAAGCATCGATTGAAGAAGCAAAGAAACGAGAAAATGAATTGGCTTCGATAGAAAATGAAGCGTCTGTCAACGAATCGACTGAAAGCTCATCTCAAGAAGAAGCGACAAGCTCTGTTGCCAGTGAAGAAAGCGTAGAAGATGAAGCTTTAACAATTATTGATCCTAGTACTTGGACACAGGCCGCAGACGGAACAGTGTGGGAATTAAGTAACTTTGTTCCCTATCAAATCAACCAAATCAGACAGTTTTCAACGTCTTCAAGTCGTTTGACGACCTATGTTGATTTTACGAATGAAGGGCAAACGGCTTGGCAAGTTAGAGAAATCAATCAAAGTCAGCCAAAGACTCATTTAATTGAATTACAAACTAACCAGATTACACAAGTTAGTTTGACTGAATCGATTAGACCATTTATGAATTATTTGTCGACATTAACGACACAAGGTCAGAATCAGAAAATTTTATTACAAGCCCCAGTTACCACTGAGACAGCTTGGACAAATGCCGATGGCTCGACTGCGAGTATTACCGCCATGTATGATGCGATTAAAATAAATGGTCAATCTTATGCTAATGTCGTTGAAGTCACTTCTGCTGATGAAAAGCGTTATTATGGTGAAAATCAAGGATTATTGCTTGTTTTAACAGATGCGGACTCCATCGTTTTAGAAACATTGGCGGATAATGTGCAAATTGTTGTTCCCTATACTGTCTGGTTACCAAACGAAGATACAGATGCGACAACTTTATTGACACAAAAAGAAGTTGATATCAATTGGCAAACAAATTCTACCGCTGGCAGTATTATGACCCAATTCTTTAGAAATCAAAATTGGCTTAACGACTCTGTTAGCATCAATAGTGTGAGTCTGATGGAAAATACAGTCACAGTTGATTTTACAGCCGGCGTTGTAGCGGCGATGAATAGTCACCCTGCTAAAGAACAAGGTGTGATTCCCGCTATCGTTGCGACCATGGCTGATCTGTTTTCGGTTGAAAATGTTGTCTTAACGGTAAATGGCAATGGCTTGTTGCCGGATGTTCTACCCTACCCAACTGGAGGCAGTTGGCAAGTCGATCCAAGTTGGATGACCCAAACAAATTAAAATAAAACCCGCTATGAAGACTGTCTTAACAGTATTCATAGCGGGTTTTTAAGTTGATTTATTAGTTTAAGCAGAGATATTTATTGGGTTAGTTAATGGAAGCTGTCGCGATTTCATTGGACCATTGGTTGACAATCAAATTCAACTCGCCAAGGAAAATTTCAGGATAATCTGAATCCCGTGTCATCACGACTAAAGTGTACACCGGCTCACCATCCCCATAATAAATACCACTGTCATTTAACATACCTTCGTACTGACCGTATTTTGTTGCCATATTATTGACAAAAAGTGAGAATAATTGCTTAGGATATGATTGCATCATCAAGTCTATCAAAGGTTCATACTTAGGATCATTGGCAATTTTAACTAAAGCTTCATTCATCATATAAGCTGAACCATAATTATCATAATAATAAATATCATCGACATCATAGTATTCCACAAAGTCTAACAAAGCTGTTCTAAAGTTGCCATAATTATTCAAATAATAATAATATAAAATAAATGATGCCGTATTATCAGAATAGACAATGGCTTGATAGGCCAACTCTTCTAGGGAATAATAATCTCGTTTTTCTCCTGCTGTAATATCGCCTGCCCCATCTTGGTAGTATTCATCGTAGTAAGGTAATTGACTGTCCCAACTTAAGTAGCCTGCATCGATTAAATCAATATACATTGCGACCATGGGAACTTTATATAAACTGGCGACAATCATTTGCTCATCTTCATTAATATAAAGATTTTCCCCAGTTTGAAGGTTTGTATAAGCGACTGCCACTTGAGAATAATCTAAACCATATTCATCAATTAAGTCATAAATCGCTTCAGATAATGAATTGTAATGGTCCAAATTGGGTGCTTCAACCCCAAGATTTGCCATTGCTTGCGTATCATATCTTTCTAAAGTCGTATCGGAATTTTTGGCAGCTGATTCAGTTTTTGTTTCATCGGTTTTATTTTCTGATTTATCACTGCTACTCACGATATTTTCAGCAATTTCCGGCCAAATATTAGCAGAAACATTCACCAGTGGTGACTGGTTAAAAACAAACAATGCCAACGTTGTCAAAAGTGTACATTTAATAAGGCGCATAATAACTCACTTTCTCTAAACCTAACGGTTGATAATTATAAAGAACATTCTAACAGTATACACAAATATGTAAATACTATGATTTAAAAGAAATAACGGCGGCGCGCAAATTCAGAAAAACGAAAACGATCCAAGCGGTGACGGGACCGCGTTAGCTGAAAGAAAGTCATATTTTCTAAAAAGACATGGCTTTCTACATTGATAATATAATCAAGCTCAGTTAAGGACATTAATTCTTGATCAAGTTCACTTGCTTTTTCGGCTGTAAATTCTTTTTTAGCATAATCAATTTTTAACCCCAGCTCCCCTTCAAAGTACTGATAAATCGAATGGTTTGCTGCCTGGTCGGGTATGGAATTGACAACCGACTGCCTAATGTAGTCTTCATCAATAATAACCGTTTCACCATTAATTTTTCGAGCGCGAATTAAATGAATAAATAACTCTTCATCCGCTATGTCGTACAAGTCATACAAAAATTGGGGTAATTCAACTAATTCATTTTTTATCAACAGTGTTTCGGAATCAAAACCTTGCTCACTTTGTAATTCTTGGTAACTAATCAGACCTGAAATAGGAAATGAGTAGAGTGAATGATTTAATACAATGGACCTTCGTCCATGTTGCTTTTGAATATAGCCATTTTCGGTTAACAACTTCAACGTTTTCCGAATTGTTTCCCTTGAAACTCTATATAACTTAGCTAAATCATTTTCTGTTGGTAAAGGACTACCGATGGGATAGGTATTATCTTTAATTTTTGCTTCTAAATCTAAGTAAATTCGTTCGTATTTATTCATCCATTCACACCTCCTTAAAGTCCTCTCAATATTGTATCAAAATTCTAGCAGCCTTGGCTATTTGAAAAGCAAATTTAATAAATAATCAATGCTTTTTAAGTATAAATGGTTGGGATGAAGAATTTGGGCCAAATATCTCTCAATCATTTGCAAATCCGCGTGACATGATAATAATAGTAAAAAAACAGAAACCACTAATCCATTTATGAGTTAGTGGTTTCTGTTTTTTTAGGTTGCTGAGACCTTTGTACCAGTCTTATCCTCAACGAGTTTAAACCATTTTTTAGTCGGCAGTGATATTTATTCGTCTTCAAGGGGCACGGGGGTTTCTTGGCGGGTCACTTTAAGTTCTAACACAGTGGCTTCGCGGACTTGTGTGAGTTCCAGTAGATAATAATCTAATTTAAGTGTTTGGCCAATGGTGTTTTGACTTGGAATTAATCCGGACACATAGGTGAAGTAGCCACCAATAGTGTCAGCTTCGTTGCTGGTTAAAACTGTTTCAAAATATTGGTTGAAATCATTCAGATTCATCAGACCTTTAACGATCCAAGTTTTTTCATCGACGGGGGTGACCATATCTTCGTGAAGGGGATTATCGTATTCGTCGTAAATTTCACCGACGATTTCTTCAATGATATCTTCCAAGGAAACAATCCCTGCGGTTTGACCGTATTCGTCTTTGACGACAGCGAGGTGGCTGTTGCTGGCTTGCATTTGGGTCATGGCATCATCTAATGACAGTGTTTCGGGAATATTGAGCGGATCATGGGCTAGGTCTCGGATGTCGATATCTTCATAGGAATCGGCCAGTAAATTAGCTTTTAAGTAATCTTTCACTAAAAGAATCCCTAAAATAGTATCTTTGTCATCTTCGTAAATGGGGATACGTGAGTAAGTTGAATTCACGATGGCTTCGTGATTTTCGGCTTTATCATCATCGATGTCAATCAAAAATGCTTGATTACGTGGTGTCATGACAGCCCGAACAATTCGGCGATTCAGTTTTAAGACACCTTCCATCATGCCGACTTCCTCTTCTTCTAGAGCGCCGTCTTCTCCACCTCGAATGACGATTTCACGAATGTTGGTGAAGGTAAGTTTTTCATCTTCATTAGAAAAGTCAATAGGTAGGAGTGCTTGGAAAAAGTTGAGTGCTTTGGTTAAGAACCAAACAACCGGTTTAAAAACGGTATAAACAATATTTAATATAGTAGAAGAAATGGTAGAGTACTTTTCTGGAATTGCTTGTCCAATTGATTTAGGTAAAAGCTCACCAAAGATTAAGGTTAACAAAGTTACAACGAGTGAAATCACAAGGTTGGCACCTTGTTCACCAATGTAAGGAGATAGGAATTGTGATAACCCACTGGTTGCAAAGGAAGCATTTAAGGTTCCAATTAAGGTAATGGCAACTTGAACAACCGCTAAGACACGATCTTGATTTCGGTAAAGGCGTAAGGTTAATTGGGCGCGTTTGCTACCTGACTCCGCTTGTTTTTCTAATTTATTTTCATTGGCTGTAATAAATGCCATTTCGGATCCAGAGAAAAAACCGTTGAGCAAAGTAAAGACGACAATTAATAAAATGGAAGCTAACATTTGAAAATCCTTTCTTAATTTTAAGTTATTAGTCTTGTGTGTATTAAGACTATTATATAAAAGTTTTCTATATAAATACAAGGAAAGTTCTTATGATTTCCTTGCATTTTATTAAAACCTTCGTTATAATGACAAACAGCAATTAAACCACATTTAAATATTAAGCAGTCAAAGTGCTAACTATTCTCTTTATAAAGGACAAAGGGGGTAGTCTGTACTTTTTTTGTGGTTATTTTTAAAAATAGAAGGGAAAAGGTTGATACATGTACCAAAATGATACTATTGCAGCAATTTCTACGGCTTTAGGTGAAGGTGCTATTGGAATTGTCCGCTTGAGTGGACCAGATGCCATTTCGATGGCGAACAAGGTGTTTAAAGGGAAAGACTTAGCTAAAGTGGATTCACATACCATCCATTATGGTCATGTGATTAACCCTAAAAATAACCACGTCATTGATGAAGTGATGACCAGTGTGATGAAAGGTCCGCGTTCTTATACCATGGAGGACATTGTTGAAATCAACTGCCATGGTGGAATTATTGCCGTTCAGCGCACGCTTGAAGTGGTTCTGGATCAAGGCGCTCGTATGGCTGAACCCGGTGAATACACTAAACGTGCCTTTTTAAATGGACGGATTGATTTATCGCAAGCAGAAGCGGTAATGGACTTAATTCAAGCTAAAACAGACAAAGCGATGCAAGCGTCTGTTAACCAACTTCAAGGGAGTCTTTCGAGTAAAATTTCTGTTTTAAGAGAAGAGATGCTACAAACACTTGCCCAAGTAGAAGTAACGATTGATTATCCAGAATACGATGATGTTGAAGAAATGTCATTAACACAATTAAAAGAAACGGCTGAATCAGTCAAAGCATCGATTGAACAATTACTACGTCAAGCGTCACAAGGACGTTTATTCCGTGAAGGAATTAATACGGCTATTATTGGGCGACCAAATGTAGGGAAATCGAGTTTACTTAATTTCTTGTCTGGTGTGGATAAAGCCATTGTTACAGATATTGAAGGGACTACGCGAGATACGATCGAAGAATTTATTAATATTCGAGGTGTGCCGTTAAGACTAATTGATACGGCTGGAATTCGCCAAACCGATGAAATAGTCGAACAAATTGGAGTTGAAAAAAGCCGCCAAGTTATGGAAAAAGCGGATTTAATTATCTTAATTTTAAACCAAGCTCAAGCTTTAAATGACATTGACTTAGAGTTGCTTGATTTAACGAAAGACCAACAAAGAATTATTTTACTCAATAAATCAGACTTACCTACAGTCTTAGACCATGACCAACTTGCCAAATACGTTGATGCGTCTTCGATTATTACAACCTCGATTACAGAAGAGTCAGGTCTTGACCAATTGGAAGCCATGATTGAAGACCGCTTTTTAGGCGGACACTTGCAAGCTGCTGACGTGAACTATCTATTAAATACACGCCATACACAGTTACTCAAACAAGCCATTGAAGCGCTAGAAGAAGTCATTGATGCAACGGATATGGCATTACCAGTGGATTTAATCCAAATTGACTATACACGTGCTTGGGACTTACTGGGTGAAATTACGGGGGATAGTGTCCAAGATGAATTATTAAACAAACTCTTTAGTCAGTTCTGCTTAGGAAAATAGGAGGAAGATACCATGGTTCAACTTGCGACAATGTGTTACCTCGACAATGGCTCACAATATTTACTATTAAAACGTGATAAAAAAGAAAATGATATTCATGAAAACAAATGGGTAAGCGTGGGCGGAAAATTCGAAAAAGGTGAAACCCCTGAAGCTTGTGCGATTCGTGAAATCAAAGAAGAAACTGGCTTATCAGCGACAAAGATGGAGCTAAAAGGTGTTATAACCTTCCCCAACTTTACCCAGAATGATATTGATTGGTACTGCTTTGTCTATGTTATTACGGAATTTGAAGGCCAATTGATTCCTGAATGTGATGAAGGAACCTTATCTTGGGTTGACTATGATGAGGTTTTAAAGAAACCGACTTGGGAAGGCGACTATATTTTCCTTGAATGGCTGTTAGAGGATGCACCCTTCTTTTCCGCTGAATTTACCTATGTTAACAATCAACTGACCCACCATGATGTCATTTTTTATCCAAATAAATAACTACAATTTGAACAAGAATCTTTTAAAGGAGTGAATTTATGCAAACATATGAAGCAGGTACTTATGATGTTATCGTTGTTGGAGCTGGTCATGCAGGATCAGAAGCTGCCCTAGCTTCCGCACGCCTAGGCAGTAAAACCTTATTAATTACGATGAACCTTGAAATGGTTGCTTTTATGCCATGTAACCCATCCATCGGTGGACCCGCTAAAGGAGTGGTTGTCCGTGAAATTGATGCATTAGGGGGAGAAATGGGTAAAAATATTGACCGTACCTACATCCAAATGCGTCTATTAAATACAGGGAAAGGCCCTGCCGTTCAAGCCCTAAGAGCCCAAGCGGATAAACAATTATATGCTAACTCAATGAAAAAAGTATTGGAAGACACCCCAGGTTTAGATTTGAAGCAAGGGGTGGTTGAACGTCTAGTGATCGATGAAGATGGCCAATGCCGCGGTATCATCACATCGACAGGTGCCATTTACACAGCGAAAGCCGTTGTCCTAACAGCCGGTACTTCTTCACGTGGTAAAATTATTATCGGTGAATTAAGTTATGCATCAGGTCCTAACAATACCCTGCCGTCAGTCAAACTTTCAGAAAACCTACTAGAATTAGGTGTCGAATTAGTCCGCTTTAAAACCGGAACGCCTCCAAGAATCCACCGTGATTCTGTTGACTTTGACTTAACAGAAGAACAACCAGGCGATGAAAAACCGAATCATTTTTCATATTTAACGGAAGATGAAGCCTATCGAAGTGATAGTGTTTCTTGTTGGTTAACGCACACGAATGGAACAACCCATGAAATTATTCAAGAAAACCTCCACCGTGCCCCAATGTTTTCAGGTATGGTTGAAGGTGTGGGTGCCCGTTATTGCCCTTCTATAGAAGATAAAGTTGTTCGTTTTAGTGACAAACCACGCCACCAAGTCTTTATTGAGCCAGAAGGGCTATACACAGATGAAATGTACGTCCAAGGCTTATCGACTTCTATGCCAGAAGACGTTCAATTGAGAATTATTCGCAGTGTTCCCGGCATGGAACGTGCAGAATTGATGCGTCCAGGTTACGCCATTGAATACGATGTAGTCGTTCCCCATCAATTAAAACTAACCCTTGAACTAAAAAATATCCCTGGTTTATTCACCGCTGGCCAAATGAATGGTACTAGTGGTTACGAAGAAGCTGCCGGTCAAGGAATTATTGCAGGAATCAATGCGGCACGTTTGGCTCAAGGAAAAGAAGCCTTGATTTTAAAACGTTCTGAAGCTTATATCGGTGTCATGATCGATGATCTTGTTACAAAAGGGACAACGGAACCTTATCGTTTATTAACTTCGCGAGCAGAATACCGTCTACTTTTACGCCATGACAATGCTGATTTACGTCTAACGGAACTAGGTTATGAGCTAGGGCTTGTTGATGAAGACCGTTATAATAAATATCTGACGAAACAAGAACGCATCCAAGATGAGTTAGGTCGTTTAGCGAAAATTCGCTTAACACCAAAAACAGAAGGATTAGAAGACTTATTTAATCAAGTACATTCAACACCTTTAAAAGATGGGATTTTAGCAATTGATTTATTGAAACGTCCTGAAATTCGTTACACTGACTTAATTGAACTAATTCCACGCCAAGATGGTCCTTTGAACCGCCTGGAAGCTGAACAAGTAGAAATTCAAATCAAATACGATGGTTATATTAAAAAAGCCATCCAAAAAGTAGATAAAGTCAAAGCGATGGAAGAGAAATTTATTCCTGAAAATATTGACTATGATGCGGTAGATAGCTTAGCAAATGAAGCGCGTGAACGTCTTAAACTAATTCAACCAAGCACGCTTGGACAAGCTAGCCGTGTATCTGGCGTGAATCCAGCTGATATTGCGATTTTATCTGTTTATATTCAACAAGGTCGCATTGCCCGTGTCGGCGACAAATAAAATTAAATAATCCTTAGCCTCCTAACTAATTTCATGAAAATACTTGTGATTCTTTCAAAGAAGCGTACAATATATTTATGAGAGATTCTTAATCTTTTTATAATTTAGGAGGCTTTTTTCATGATAAATTCTGAACTGATTCAACGTTTTCAAGCCAATTATGCCAGTGATCCAATTAATCAAGCCGTAGAAAATGCTGTCGCCCGCGTTGGGATGCAAGAAGCATCCTTCAACAATCAAACTTTACGTCACCACCCCTTTGTCTTCTCACATGAAACGAAAAAAGGTGACATAACCAATCAAAAAAGTAGTGGTCGTTGTTGGATGTTTGCTGCTTTAAATACAGCTAGGGTAGATTCACTAACCAAATTAAATGTCGAAAGCTTTGAGTTTTCACAAAATTATCCTTTCTTTTGGGATAAATTAGAACGTGCCAATTATTTCTTAAACAGCATTATTGAAACGGTAAATGAACCGCTTGAAGGTCGTTTAGTCCAACATTTATTATTCGATCCGATTTCAGATGGGGGTCAATGGGATATGTTTGCCGGCTTATTACGTAAATACGGTGCCGTACCCAAATCAGCCATGCCTGAAACCTTTCATTCCTCCAATTCACGTGGTCTTAACCAATTCATTACCTCAAAGTTACGTGAATTCGCCAAAACATTACGTGATGCAGCGGCTAGTGGAGCCAGTACAAAGGAATTGGAAGATCAAAAAGAAGACATGCTCTACTTTGTTTATAATACCTTAGTTAAAACACTGGGCATGCCACCAACCGAATTTACTTATGAATACCGTGATCGCGATAATAATTTTCATCGCATCGAAAACATCAGCCCACAAGACTTTTTCAATGACTATGTCGGCTGGGACTTAGAAAATATTGTGAGTTTAATTAATGCACCTACACAAGATAAACCGTATGGTCGCCGTTATACGGTAAAATATTTAGGGACAGTTCTTGAAGAACAGCCCATTAACTACATTAATGTACCTAATGATGTTCTAAAAGAAGCTGCCGTTAATGCTATAAAAAATAATGAACCTGTCTGGTTTGGCTGTGATGTAGGAAAAATTTCTGACCGTACAAGCGGGATTATGGATTTGGATTTATACCAATACGATAAAACCTTATCCCAACCGTCACAACTCGACAAAGCGGCACGCCTTGATTATGGTGATAGTTTACTTACCCACGCCATGGTCCTAGTCGGTGTTGACCTAGACAGCGACGGCAAACCAATCAACTGGAAAGTTGAAAATAGCTGGGGGAAAGATGTCGGCGACAAAGGTATCTTCTCCATGTCCGATGCCTGGTTTGATCAATATACCTATCAAATCGCCGTAAACAAGCAGTACATTCCTGAAGAATGGCTAAAAGCCCTCGATCAGCCTGTGATTGAACTTCAACCATGGGACCCAATGGGCGCACTTGCTAAAGTGCAATAATCGAATAAATATCACCGTTTCAACTACTGAAATATAAGTAGAGAAGCGGTGATATTTATTTAAAAAAGAGCAGGTGTCTTGAATAAAATTCATTGCTATTGAGCTAAAAATCAGTTAAAGTATAATAGGTGTGAAACAAAATGTTTCACAAAAAGAAGGAGGGATCCATTTGACGATTGAAGCATTTATTAAAGCCTTAGCAGAACATGGAATTGAGCTGACGGAAAAACAATTGGAGCAATTCGAAGACTATTATCGCTTACTCGTTGAGTGGAATCAGAAGATAAACTTAACGGCTATCACGGATAAAGAAGAAGTATATTTAAAGCATTTTTATGATAGTTTAATGCTCTTATGGTTAAATCCACAAGAAAGCTACCAAATCAAATTATGTGATGTTGGCTCAGGAGCAGGTTTCCCGTCGATTCCACTAAAAATTGTGAAACCGGAGCTTGAGGTCACTATTATCGATTCGTTAAACAAACGGATTAATTTCTTGAATTTATTAGTTGAAGAACTTGGCTTAGAAGGTGTCGAAGCGATTCACGCGCGGGCAGAAGAAGCGGGACAAAATCCAAAATACCGGGCGCAATTTGATATCACAACCGCAAGAGCTGTCGCACCCTTAAATGTCTTATGCGAATTTTGTCTTCCTTTAACGAAAAAGGGTGGCTATTTTTTAGCCTTGAAAGGTCAAAAAGCAAGCCAAGAAATTGATGAAGCCCAAGCAGCCATTAAAGTCCTAGGGGCTAAATTGGAAAGCCAGACCAATGCCGAATTACCAGGGGAAGAAAGCGAACGCTCGATTGTAAGTATTAAAAAAACCTTAGACACCCCAAATAAATATCCCCGTAAAGCTGGCAAGCCGCTCAAACAGCCTATCACACATTAAAAGGAGAATGAACCATGGGAAGAATGATAGCAATTGGTAATCAAAAAGGTGGCGTTGGAAAAACAACCACCACAGTTAACCTTGGAGCAGCCTTGGCTTCACTCGGTCAAAAAGTCTTGATTATTGATTCTGATTCGCAAGGTAATGCGACAAGTGGGTTAGGGATTGAACGTGGGGATGTGGCACAAAGCTTATATGAAATATTGGTCAATGAAGTTTCTTTAGAAGAGAATATTTTACCGACTTCACGTGAGAATTTATATATTGTTCCTTCAACCATTCAATTAGCGGCAGCTGAAATTGAATTGGCAGGGGTAAAAGACCGTGAACAGCGTTTAAAGAAGGCTGTTGCAGGCGTTCGAGATAAATATGACTTTATTTTAGTAGACTGTCCACCCTCATTAGGGCAGTTGTCGATCAATGCTTTTACCGCCAGTGATACCATTTTAATTCCGGTGCAAGCGGAGTATTACGCCTTAGAAGGTTTAAGTCAATTACTCAACACAATTCGATTGGTACAAAGGACCTACAATAGAGACTTTAGAATCGAAGGCGTTTTATTAACAATGTTAGATGCCAGAACCAATCTAGGGTATGAAGTAGTTGAAGAAGTGAAAAAATATTTCCAAGAGAAAGTATATTCAACCATTATCACACGCAATGTGCGCTTGTCAGAAGCGCCATCGTATGGACAATCCATTATTGACTATGACCCGCGCTCACGTGGCGCTGAATTATATATGGACTTAGCAAAGGAAGTGTTAGCAAATGTCGAAAGCTAGAAAAGGTGGCTTAGGGCGTGGAATGGATGCTTTGTTCAGTTCTTATGAAGAAACACCTGCTGATCACGAGATTGTTGAAGAAATTGACTTAAGTGACATCCGTCCCAATCCTTATCAGCCACGTAAAAAATTCGATGAAACCTTATTACAAGAATTAGCAGATTCAATCAGTCAATCAGGCGTGTTCCAACCGGTTATTTTACGTCAATCCGCCATTAAAGGCTATGAATTGATTGCTGGTGAACGCCGGGTTCGAGCCAGTCGTATCGCAGGTAAGACAACCATCCCTGCTATTGTTCGTGACTTGAATGAACAACAAATGATTGAAATTGCAGTGATTGAAAACTTGCAGCGGGAAGATTTAAGTCCCCTTGAAGAGGCTGAAGCGTACAGCTTGTTGATGAACAAATTAGCCTTGACGCAAGCAGAAGTTGCGGATCGCATGGGCAAAAGTCGCCCTTATATCGCTAATTATATTCGCTTATTGAGTTTACCAGAAGAAGTAAAAGAGATGGTGAATGAAGGCAACTTATCAATGGGGCAAGCTCGTACTCTACTAGGTTTAAAAGATAAGAATCTCTTAATCCCTTTAGCCCAAGAAGTTTTAAGTGAGCATTTAACCGTTCGTCAATTGGAAGAAAGAGTTCAACAATTAAATGGGCAGATGGAATCAGCACCGGAAACAAAGAAAAAACCGGTTAAAGCTAAAAAGCCTGCCAATATCATTGCCATTGAACAACAAATGCAAGATTACTTTGGAACATCAGCAAGTATTCATCAAAAAGGTGAAAAAGGCAAAATCGAAATCGAATTTTTATCCCAATCGGATTTAATTCGGATTTTAGACTTATTGGATATTCAGCTATAAAGGAGGTTGTAAGAGAATGGAACAAAAACAATACGATAAATTAGATATTGTTGAAATGCGTAAACCTCACGCTTGTCAGACAAACCGCTGGCAAATTATTCGAATGGGTATGGATATTAAAATTAAATGCCTCAATTGCAACCATGTTGTGACATTGTTGCGACGCGATTTTGACAAAAAGATGAAAAAAGTTCTTGAAAGACACCAAGAGACTGACGAAATTAACGCAGTTGAATAGAAGAAAGAGAGTGAATTATGGCACTAACAGCTGGAATCGTTGGCTTACCCAACGTAGGAAAATCAACTTTATTTAATGCAATTACAAAAGCCGGTGTTGAAGCGGCAAACTATCCTTTCGCGACCATTGACCCAAACGTAGGGGTGGTTGAAGTACCAGACAGCCGTCTGGATGATATTACCCAAGTGGTTAAACCGAAAAAGACAATTCCAACAACCATTGAATTTACGGATATCGCTGGAATTGTTAAAGGAGCAAGCCGAGGTGAAGGTTTAGGAAATAAATTTTTAAGCCATATTCGCCAAGTGGATGCGATTTGTCATGTGGTCCGTTGTTTTGCGGACGGTAATATTACCCACGTTTCAGGTAAAGTAGACCCTATTTCAGATATTGAAACCATTAATCTAGAATTAATTTTTGCTGATTTAGAATCCATTGATAAACGTATCGGCCGTGTCGCTAAATTAGCTAAAACAAAAGATAAAGACGCTATTGCTGAATTAGAAGTGTTAGAAATTTTAAAAGAAGCTTTAGAAAATAACCAAATGGCAAACTCGATTGAATTTTCCGATGAACAAGACGCCATTGTTAAAAACTTATTTTTACTGACACGTAAAAAAATGATCTATGTGGCTAATATTTCGGAAGATGAAGTGAGTGACCCTTCTAACAACCCATTTTTACAACAAGTAGAAGCTTTGGCAGCTGAGCAAGGAGCGGACGTCGTTCCTATTTGTGCTCAACTAGAAGAAGAAATCGCTGAATTAGATGACGATGAAAAAGCAGAATTCTTATCCGATTATGGCATGGAAAAATCAGGTTTAGACCGCCTCATCCAATCGGTTTATTCTTTATTAGGTTTATCAACATACTTTACAGCAGGTGAACAAGAAGTACGTGCTTGGACATTCCGTAATGGGACCAAAGCCCCTCAAGCTGCCGGTATTATCCACTCGGACTTTGAACGTGGCTTTATCCGTGCTGAAACAGTCTCTTATGAAGATTTAATGCACTATCAATCCATGCAAGCCGCTAAAGAAGCTGGCCGTGTGCGTTCTGAAGGTAAAGAATACGTCGTTCAAGACGGCGACATCATGCTATTCCGCTTTAATGTTTAATAAATATCAGGAGGACAACGATGAGTGAAGAAAAAAATACGCCAACTCAAACAAACGATTCAATCGACACAATAGAAGAAACTATTGTGGAAGAACATCGTGAAGTAGAAACCCGTCCTATTCATGATGCAGAAATTACTGCAGAAGAAGAAAGTCGTTTAGAAGAAGTTTATGCTGAAGATGGGGAAGAAGCGAGTTTAACGGAAGAAATGTCTTCAGATGATTATGTGATTAATGGGGTAACTCCAGAGTTATTTAATCAATTAACCAAAAGAAATCAACAGTTTATGATTGCTTTAGACCGTCAACTACAATTAACCGAAATATCTCAAAGTGCTTTAGCGGCTGTCTATTTAGAAATTGCTGAAACCTTGATTCAAGGGCAAATAACTGGTCAAACTGCTAAGCATTTATATGGAACGCCTACAGAGGCAGCAGCGGTTATTCGGGAACAAAAATTTCCAACCGATGAACAAGTAGACACAACTCGCTCACCTGACTGGCAAATTGCCTTAGATGGTGCTTTGATTTTAGGATCTATTTATGTTGCTTTAACGGGCCTATCTTTGGTATCTAATGCAACGGAAGAGCCTTTGTATCAAGGGATGGGTATTATTACCGTTCTTGTAAACTACTTAATGGCCGGTTTAGCGATGTTACAAACATCTAAAGTTTTACCTAATCCGGATGCGCCTAAAGGAGAAAAAGGCTACTTTAAATATTTTGCTGTCTCAACAGTATCGATGATTGTGTGGGTCTTTTCGGTCGTACTCGCAACCGCATTTATTCCTGCATCCATTAACGTCCCTCTTCCAGGAGAATGGCTGCTGGGAATTGGTGTTGTGACATTTGCTCTACGTTTCTATTTAAAACGCAAATTGAAAATCCGTGGTGGAATTTTCTAGTGACATTTTTTAACCTCAATCAAGTGGTGTTGCATCGCTTGCTTGGGGTTTTTTGGTGATATTTATTTAAAGGACGAAAGTTTGTCATGATCTCGATTTCATGGTTTAGAATTCCGAATATTCTGAAAATAATTACTGAAAACGTCATTTTTTACTTGAGACTTATATCTAATCATGATAGATTAGTAAAAATATTCAAAACTATATAGGAGGCTATTTTTAATGTCCAATTGGGATACAAAGTTTAAAAGAGAAGGCTATACGTTTGATGATGTACTATTAGTTCCCGCACATAGTGAAGTGTTACCAAATGATGTGGATTTGTCGGTTGATTTAACTCCTAATCTCCATTTAAATATTCCTATTATTTCTGCAAGTATGGATACGGTGACGGATTCAAATATGGCGATTGCGATGGCGCGCCAAGGTGGACTGGGGATTATCCATAAAAATATGTCCATTGAAGAACAAGCCAATGAAGTACGCCGTGTAAAACGTTCAGAAAATGGCGTTATTCTTGATCCTTTTTACTTAACACCAAGTCATACTATTCAAGATGCAGAAGACTTAATGTCCCATTATCGTATTAGTGGTGTCCCGATTGTTAAAAGTGAAACGGACATGACCTTGGTTGGTATTTTAACCAATCGTGATATGCGTTTTCTAACGGATTTAGAACAATCGATTGAAAGTTCTATGACAAAAGAGAATTTAATCACGGCAGCTGTTGGAACATCATTAGAAGAAGCCGAAGCTATTTTATATAAAAATCGTATTGAAAAATTACCTCTTGTTGATGAAAATGGTTGTTTAGCTGGTTTAATTACGATTAAAGACATTGAAAAAGTGATTCAATTCCCGAATGCTGCTAAAGACCAACATGGCCGTTTAATTGTTGGAGCTGCCATTGGCATCACCAGTGATACCTTTGAGCGAGCCACGGCTTTAATTGAACAACAAGTCGATGCGATTGTTGTGGACACTGCACATGGTCATAGCGAAGGCGTTATTCGCAAAATTAAAGAAATTCGCGAAGTCTATCCAGATATTACTTTAATTGCAGGAAATGTGGCCACAGCTGAAGCCAGCCGTGCTCTTTTTGATGTCGGCGTAGATGTGGTTAAAGTCGGAATTGGCCCAGGTTCAATTTGTACGACCCGCGTAGTGGCTGGTGTTGGCGTGCCACAACTATCAGCTGTGTATGAATGTGCGACAGCCGCTAAAGAATATAATAAAACGATTATTGCGGATGGTGGGATTAAATACTCTGGTGACATCGTCAAAGCCTTAGCTGCCGGTGGGCATGCGGTCATGCTAGGTAGTATGTTAGCAGGTACGGATGAATCGCCTGGTGAATTTGAAATTTACCAAGGCCGCCGCTTCAAAACTTACCGCGGTATGGGAAGCTTAGCTGCTATGGCAAAAGGTTCAAGTGATCGTTACTTCCAAGGCGAAAATGAAGCCAAGAAACTAGTCCCTGAAGGGATCGAAGGACGTGTCTCTTATAAAGGCAGCGTTCAAGACATTATTTTCCAAATGCTAGGCGGCTTGCGCTCAGGGATGGGCTATGTTGGCGCAGCCAACCTCCACCAACTGCGTGAAGATGCTCAATTTATCCGCATGAGTAATGCCGGTCTAATTGAATCCCATCCACATGATATTCAAATCACCAAAGAAGCCCCGAACTACTCTCGTTAATCTTGAAATAAATAATCCAATCATGCAGCTGTTTTGGCTGAGTGATTGGGTTATTTGGTTTTATTGGGATTTTGGTGGGTAAAGCAGCTTTTTCCTTGGTTCTGACGTGAACGGGAAGCTTACGCGTCAGTAAGTGAGTGGAATGAAAGAAAACCAGCTAATTGAAGAATTGGCTGAATAGACGAAAGTGAGTGCTTTAACCGTCTATTCAATGGCTGAATAGACGAATTCGAGTGCTCCAACTGTCTATTTAGGGGCTAAACTGACAGTTGTAAGCCTTCTATCCGTCAGAACCCTCCAAAAAATTTATCTCCCATATAAAAGTTTAGTTTTAGTTTAGGGATATTTATTATTATGATAAAGGTATGAATTTATTAAGTTAAAATTTAGTATTATTTTCGTTTTGATTTAATAATTAGAAAAAATGTTTATAATAGAAGATGAAGGTCTATCAAATAGGATAGATTGCTTAAGAAAGGGAGTGACATGATGCGTGTCTTAGTTGTTGATGACGATCGTGAAATAGTTGAACTATTAAATATATATTTACAAAATGAAGGTTATGAGGTTATCAAGGCTTATAATGGTCAACAAGCGTTAAATTATATTAAAAATGATGATGATATTTCCTTAGTTATTTTGGACTTGATGATGCCTAAAGTGCAAGGTGCAGAAGTGTTAGAAAAATTAAGAGCGGCGAATCACAGTATTCCTGTTATTATTTTATCTGCAAAATCATCCGACAATGATAAGATTCAAGGATTGATTTCAGGTGCGGATGACTATGTAACGAAACCTTTTAATCCATTAGAGGTGATTGCTAGAGTGAAGTCTTTACTGCGTCGTCAATACCGTTATGCTGAAAATGAAGAGCCGGATGTGGTAGAAGTAGGGCCGCTGATTATTCGTAAAGAATCCCATGAGGTTAAGACGATTACGGGTAAAGATATTCAGTTAACGGCTTTAGAGTTCGGTATTTTATACTTGTTAGCCAGTCATCCTAACCGTGTCTTTAGTGCGGAAGAAATTTTCGAATCTGTTTGGAATCAAGAAAGTATTGTGAGTGCAAAAACCGTTATGGTTCATGTGAGTCACTTGCGTGATAAGATTGAAACAGCAACAGGTGGCGAAAAAGTTATCCAAACAGTTTGGGGAGTAGGATACAAAATTGAAGGCTGATGAAATACAAACGAAACAGCCGACAATGAAACTCACTCGTCTCGAGATTAGTGAGTTAATTGTTGAAATGATTATAACACTCGGAATTGTATTTTTTCTTTATCTGAGTGTTATTTTGCTAGCTCGCGATATAATCGAAGTTCCTTTTTCATGGCGGGGCTCGCCGCCGATGTCGATTCGTATTCGGTTTTTCCTGGATGATGCGACTTTGAATTTTATGTTATTAGTATTTACTGGCTTTGCTTTTGTTCTGGGGATTTTGATTACTTATTGGCGGTTTAAACGGCGCTATCGTTTAATGAAATTAGAACATATTTTAAATTATGTCACCTATATTGCTCAAGGTAACTATGATGTACGTATTCCTGAGAACAATATTCCAGACTTACTTGAGATTACCAATAGTATTAATTTGTTAGTCGATAGTACAGTTGAAGCGCTTGAGGAAGAGCGGCGTGTTGAGAAAACCAAGGATGAATTAATTACCAATATTGGCCATGATTTAAGAACACCATTGACATCAATTATTGGATATTTAGGATTAATTGAAAATAAGCAGTACCATGATGATGAAGAAGTGTTACAATATACCCATACGGCATATACTAAAGCACTGCGAATGCAGTCTCTTGTCGATGACCTCTTTGATTACGCGGCTTCACGTCAAACTACTTATGAAATTGATCCTCAACCTGTACAAATTTCTTTATTTTTAGAACAATTAACAGCTGACTTTGCATTAGCGGCTAGAGAAAAAAATGTCGATTTACAAGCCCATGTCAGTCCATCTACATTGTCTGCCAATTTGGATGTTGATAAGATGGCGCGTGTGTTTTATAACCTGATTACGAATGCTTTTAAATATGGTTATAATGCGACATTTATTAAGCTAAATGCCTATCCGTCGAAAAATAAAGAACATCATATTATTTTTGAAGTGATCAATGATGGAGAAGCCATCAATGAAGCAGAACTTGAACGTATTTTTGAAAGAAGCTATCGTTCGGATCAATCTCGCCATGGTGATGAACCGGGGAGTGGGATTGGTTTAGCCATTGTTTCAAGTATTATCGAGTCACATGAAGGTTATGTATATGCGGCGAATGAAAATAATCAAACTGTATTTCGGATCGAAATGCCGCAAAATTTGAAATAGGTGACTTAAAATGAACATATCGTATCCTTTATTTAGAAGCTGGAGGAAGCTTTGTCTTCTTCTGGTTTTATTTATTCAGCTGCCAATGCCAATCAATGTATCGGCACAAACGCAAAATATTCCTGAAATTGAAAGTCCAGTGGCTTTACTGTTTAATACGGCGTCTGGGCAAGTCCTGTTTGAACAAGATAGTGATGTGACTATGGACGTTGGTTCGATTAGTAAACTGTTAACTTTGTATATTCTGAGACAATCCATTGAAGCGGGTGATTTGAATTGGGATACCTCAGTAGCTATTTCTGACTATGCTTATGAAGTGAGTCAAGATTATGATGTAGCCAATGTTCCTTTGCGTCAAGATAAGCTTTATCATGTTGAAGAACTTTATGAAGCGGTTGTCATTAATTTAGCTCATGGTGCAGCCATTGCTTTAGCTGAGGAGATAGCAGGTAGTGAAGCAGACTTTGTTAAGTTGATGGAAGCCCAATTGGAGGCTTGGGAACTAGAAGATTTTAACCTGATTAATGCGACAGGTTTAACATCTGAATATGATCCAGCGGTCATAGGAAGTGAAGATGAAGGGCATACCAATCAATTAACCGCTGAAGCTGTTGGGGTAATATCGTATTATTTATTAAAAGATTATCCTGATATTTTAGAAGTATCGTCGATTCCCCAGCAGGTGTTTCAAAAAGGGACGACGGATGAATTTTTAATGACCAACTATAATAAAATGTTGCCTGATGGTTCGTTTGCTTATCCAGATATCGATGGTTTATCTACAGGGTCGTCGTTTGGCGGTGGCTACAATGTTGCTGTGACAGCTGAACGTGAAGATTTTCGTTTAATGGCGATTGTTCTAGGTGCGAAAACGGATGATGATCGCTTTAACTCAGCTTCCCAGCTACTAGAATATGGCTTCGGTTATTTCCGCAGTGACCATTTAATTCAAGCGGACCAAGCCGCAACGCATATTAGTGAGATTCCAATAGTAGGTGCTAATGAATCCAGTGTGGCTTTAGTTTATGAAGAAACTTTAGATTTAACGGTTCCAATTGGGCAAAATAATGTGAGTTTAGCGTATAACTTTGTGCCAATTGAAAGTTATTTTGATGATCAAGGGCGCTTAGTGAGTCCTGTTGAAGCAAGGACACAAGTTGGAGCAGTGGAGGTTACTTTACGTGACGCAGCGCTTCAATATTTACCTAATGTGCGCGGGAATCAAGCCCAAGTTTATGTTGCTGAAACAATTGAAGAAGCGCCTTGGTATACGAATTCATGGAACAACATTTCTAATGGTTTATATGATACGATGGAATCCATTCGGGTGTTCTTTACTGACCTCTTTAATTAGAAAAAGTGTTATAATAAGAAGGTTAAATGCAGTGATATTTATTTGAAATTTGAAAGGATGTGTTGTTGATGAGTAAGGAAGTAGCGGTATTAGCTGGAGGGTGCTTTTGGTGCATGGTAAAGCCGTTTGATCAATGGGACGGCGTGGAATCTGTGATTTCAGGGTATACGGGCGGGCATGTTGAAAACCCGACCTATGAGGAAGTTTGTACGGGTACAACTGGACATACAGAAGCGGTGCAAATTACCTTTGACCCTGAAGTGATTTCGTATGATAAAATTTTAGATGTGTTTTGGTCTGTGATGGACCCAACCGATGCCGAGGGGCAGTTTGTTGACCGTGGTTCGTCTTACCGTCCGGAGATTTTTTATACTAGCCCAGAACAACAAGAAATTGCTGAAGCATCCAAAGAAGCGCTTGACCAAAGTGGACGATTTGATAAGCCGGTCGTTGTGCCGATTACAGCGGCGAGTGCCTTTTATCCGGCAGAAGATTACCATCAAGATTTTTATAAAAAGAATCCGGCTCACTACCAGGCTTATCGCACTGGTTCTGGCCGCGATGACTTTTTAAGAACCCATAATAATAAATAAAATAAAGATAACTGCGGCATGAACTGCCCCCTGTCAAGTAGACAGGTAAATAAACAAAATATTTGTGCCATGTATGATGTCTTATCATACATGGTATTTTTTTATGCCGGTATCTTTAATCCCATACTC
>NZ_JBQKME010000013.1:0-70020 GCF_052115865.1 Fundicoccus sp. Sow4_H7
AGAGTAGGTCATTGCCACGCCGTGTGTTTCATGTTATTCCGCAATAGCTCAGCTGGCAGAGCGCATGACTGTTAATCATGATGTCGTAGGTTCGAGCCCTACTTGCGGAGTTTTTTTTATTTACAGGAATGCCGTTTTAGCTCAGTAGGTAGAGCGCTTCCATGGTAAGGAAGAGGTCGTCGGTTCGATTCCGACAAATGGCTTAATCAAATACCGAGATAAATGGCTATATATCAGCGTTTGTAGCATCTTATGAAGATGTTGCAGACGCTTTTTATTTTGGCTCTAAAATAAATAAGGTTGATGAAACACTTCTCGTCATCAACCTCATTTATTATAAAATCTTTTTTATTCTCCAATTTTTTCAATTAAAGATTCTTGTAATACTTTAGAGTAATTGATGTTTATCGCTAATGCTTGTTCATTTAACCAAACTGGTATAGTTAAAGTCTTTTTACAGATTTTGTTCGTTTAGTTAAATCAACTTCAGTTTCGATAAGAATGGGTGATGCATCAGAATAATCAAGATCTGAAATTTGACGAGCACTAGGTACTCTTTCACCATTTTCAAGTAAATCTAGAATATATCCTTCAATAGCTTCACGAGAATTAATTAATAACTCCTCTAACGTATCTGCTTGAGTAGAACATCCAGGTAAATCAGGGAATTCAATCCAATATCCATCTTCTTCATGTAACAATCCTGGAAAAATATATAACATAATGAGACCTCCTTTTATTTGCAGAAAGAGGAGAGGCTTATTCCAGCTCCGTTCTCTTTAGAATGGCATTTAACAGTCCAACTTTTATTTCTTTGCCTTGAACAGGAATAACTTCACGTTGATTGCCTTTTTTCAAAATATGATGACTGCTATTGATTCTTGATAATTCTCAACCGTTTTTAAGTAACAGTTTAGGTAAATCCTTATCTTTCGTGCCATCCCCCTTTCTGCAAGTAAATCACAGTACGTATATACGTGCAATTTGAAAAGTTGGCTAAAATTTGAATGATACTTATTAAAAATTTACCATAACAAAATTTAGTCTCGAAATCGAAATATTTATCTTGCTTTATATTCAAGTAAGGTTTAGAATGAAAAGTGGAGAAAACAAACGACATAGATAACAAAAAGGAAGTGGACATTTTATGACAGAAAAACAAGATGTTTTATTTGGATTAAATACATTTGGCGATATCGCAACAGATAACAACGGCAAGTTACTTACAGATGCTGAATCTATTCGATTAGTGGTAGATGAAGCAGTTTTAGCAGACAAATTAGGTATTGATGTGATTGGGATTGGTGAACACCACCGTGAAGAATATGCGATTTCATCCCCTGAAACTGTCTTAGCAGGTATCGCAACCAGAACAGAACAAATTACTTTAGCGACTGCTGTTACGGTATTAAGTTCAGATGATCCCGTTCGTGTTTACCAACGATTTGCAACCGTTGATGCTTTATCTAATGGGCGCGCACAAGTCATGCTAGGTCGTGGTTCGTTTACAGAATCCTTCCCTTTATTTGGTTATGATTTACAAAACTACGAAGAATTGTTCGATGAAAAAATAGAAATGTTTTCAAAAATCTTAGAAGAAAAACCATTAGAATGGCAAGGGCAATTCACGCAATCCCTCTACAAAGAAAATATCTATCCTAAAACAGAAAGTGGAAGATTAGATACCTGGGTAGGTGTAGGTGGATCACCGGAATCCATTGTCCGTACTGCACACTATGGCTTTAAATTAATGCTTGCGATTATCGGTGGCGATCCGATTCGCTTTAGATCTTATATTGATTTATATAAACGTGTTGCAGAACAATTAGGCAAACCAATTTATCCAGTTGGTATGCACTCACACGGATTAATTGCGGATACTGATGGGGAAGCGATTGATTTAGCTTGGAAACACATCAAGACTTCATTTGATAAGATTGGTCGTTCGCGTGGTTGGACACCAATGACGAAACAACAATTTGAACATGAAGTTGAAACAGGATCTTATTATGTCGGATCAGCAGAAACAGTCGCAAAGAAAATTGCATCTACTATTGACCGCTTAGGTGTTGCACGTTTTGACTTAGTTTACGGAGCAGGCCAACAAAGTGCCGATGTGCGTCGTAAAATCATCGAATTATATGGACAAGAAGTGATTCCACAAGTAAAAGAAATCTTATCAAAGGGGAAATAAAATGACGAAATTAGGCATTTTAGGTGCAGGTAAAGTTGGAATTGTCTTGGCTCAACTAGCTGTCAAAGCTGGTTACGATGTCATCATTTCTGGTTCAGGCCCAGCTTCAAAAATTGCGCTAACCGTTGAAGTCCTAGCCCCCGGTGCAATTGCCTCTGATTCAAAGACTGTTGCCCAAGAAGCAGATATTATTATCCTAGCCCTTCCTTTAAGTAAATATCCCAGCATTGATCCCAGCACACTTAAAGGTAAAATCGTGATTGATGCGATGAACTATTGGTGGGAAGTTGATGGAGTTCGTGAAGATTTCTCAAATCCCCTACAAGCTACCAGTGAAATCATTCAAGAATATCTTAAAG
The DNA here is from genome assembly GCF_052115865.1 of Fundicoccus sp. Sow4_H7. Taxonomy (NCBI): domain Bacteria; kingdom Bacillati; phylum Bacillota; class Bacilli; order Lactobacillales; family Aerococcaceae; genus Fundicoccus; species Fundicoccus sp. Sow4_H7. The sequence continues at coordinate 2,554 of NZ_JBQKME010000013.1, forward strand.
GCAGTATCGTTGTAAAAGCCTTTAATCATATGGGTTACCATGATATTTATGATGAAAGTCGTATCGATCAAGACGAAGATAGAAAAGCCATTGCCGTAGCTGGAGATAACAAAGAAGCTGTGGATATCGCGATGGACATTGTCACCAAATTTGGCTTTGATGCTTTATTTATTGGTAGCCTGGCAGACAGTATTAAACTAGAACCAGGCAGTAATGCATTCGGTGCGAATGTCACCAAGGATGAACTTCAATATATTATGGATCACTTCCATGAAAGTGAACTCGGCCAAAAAGTTCTCGAAGCCCATCAAGCAAATAAATAACTTAAAACCCCGTAACAATTCCATTAATCGAAATCGTTACGGGGTTATTTTATTTACTTTGACTCGCTATTTGTTCAATACGCAAATCAGCCAATTTAGCTTTTACCATCTCAATGACTGATTCGGCATCTTCAGGATTATTCACCACATCATAGCGATCAATATCAATGGTCAAGACTTGTGAAGCTGAATAATAATTTTCTACCCAGTCATCGTAGCTAAACCATAAAGTATAGTAGTAATTCATTAATTTAGGATCTTGCTCAAAATCACGACCACGCATTCCAATACGATGGATGATGGTCTCGAAAGATCCGGTCAAATAAACCATTAAATCAGGGCTCTTTTTAGGTAATTCATCCAGTTCTTCCATCATATTATTGAGTAATTTTTCATAAATATGGAACTCAGTATCCGAAATATTCCCTAAATCATTATTCACCTTACAAAAATACCAGTCTTCGTAAATCGAGCGGTCAAGAACATTATCTTGATTAATTAGCGCATCCTTAATGTTTGAAAAACGACTACTTAAAAATTCTAATTGCAACAGAAATGGATAACGTTTGGCTGCTTGTTCTTCAGCTGAAGCCGTGTAAAATAGTGGAAGAATATGGTTATCGTCCACATTTTCATAAAATACCTCACTTTCTAACGCTTCCGCAATAATCTTCGCAACACTCGTTTTTCCAGCACCAATCATGCCACCAATAACAATAATTGTCATCTACCCCTCTCCTAATCCAATATCTATTCAACACAATATGTAGTGTTATGAATTATAACACACCACAACATATTGTTCAATACAAATAAATATCACTGGTTGTTAAAACGCAACTTATAGATTGTAGCATAAATATTTACTTTAATACATAAAAAATACATCCGATTTATAATCAGATGTATTGAATAAATATCTCTTATTCTAATTCAAGTACGAATAGTGACGCTTGGAGTTCTTTTTGAAAATCATCAGAACGCCATTCTCTTTGATAACCTAAACAGTTACAAATATAAGTGATACCGTCACGCTCAACTGTTCCACGGTAATGCACATGGCCCATTGAGCTATATTTAATAGGGTAGTCACGGTGTATGTCATCAAAGTCATCTGTAGCAATAAATGCGTTAAAAAAGTCAAATGGTTCATGTGGCATTGGAACGGTGAAGTCCGGGATGGTTACCATATGTGTGACTAACACGACATCACGGTCACCAACTTTTTCTAAATCTTTTTTAACGAGATCAGCAAAATGCTTCGATAGTTCGCGGTCGGTCATTCCCCAGCGCGCATTGAGTTTATCTTGCCAAGTTCTTTCACCATAAATGCCTTTATCCAATTCTTCTTCAGTAAACTGCTGACCATGAATGGCATGGTTATACCAAGCGGAATGTCCCACTAGGGCATATTTATCAGATAGGATGACAGGGGATTCTAATAAAGATTGTGAGTGATCAACATAGTTTTGGTACACTTTCATGCTATCTTTATGGACGAGGTTTTTCTCCCAATAATCATGGTTGCCTGGCACGAAATAGACAGGGACGTTTAATTGTGCTTGTAGTTCTTCAACGAAAGGAAAGGTTGTTTTATGGCTGTTTGAAATATCTCCACCAATTACAAGTGTATCGAGAGAATTTTCTGTTACTAACTGCTTGATGTTTCCAAAAAAATCTTCTTTGGTTAAGTTTTCATATGTATCATAATGTATATCAGAGATTAGCCCTAATTTCATGATTCATCTCCTCTTTAAAATGGTTAGTTTAATTATTTAAATAGATCGGTGGGATGGCATTAAATAATTTTTGGGTGTAAGTTTCGCGTTCATGGCGTTTTTCATCAGCGGCATCAAAGACTTCGACTAATTTACCGTGGTGCATGACTGCGATGCGGTCACAGAAATATTCGATAACGTTTAAGTCATGGGAAATGAATAAGTACGTTAAGGAATATTTGGCTTTTAAGTCGTTCAGTAAATTTAATATGGCTGCTTGAATCGAAACATCTAAAGATGACACCCCTTCATCAATAATTAAAAATTTAGGTTTTAAAATAATGGTACTTGCGATGGCTATCCGCTGTCTTTGGCCACCACTTAATTCATGTGGATAGCGGGAGTAATATGTTTCGTCCAACTCTACATCGTGGAGTGCTTGAATAACAAGTTCTTTTCGTTCTGCTTTTGTTCCAATTTTATGGATGGTCAATGGTTCCATAATACTCCAGCCGATTGTTTTCTTAGGATCCAAGGTACTGTAAGGGTCTTGGAAAACCATTTGTAGATTTTGATAGACTTGCCGTCTTTCGCGAGGATTCATTTTAAGTAAACCTTGACCTTCAAAAAGAATTTCGCCTTCTTCAGGGTTAACGAGTCCCATAATGGAATTGGCCACCGTTGATTTACCTGAACCAGACTCCCCTACGAGACCAAAGCTTTCACCGCTTAGAATGGCAAGGGATAAGTCATCGATTGCTTTTGTTGTAGAAGCTGATTTTGGTTTAAATAAAGCCCCGCTTTGGCTAAAGGTTTTAGATAAGTTATTTATTTCAAGCATGACTGCCATTAAGACCAACTCCTAACTTCGGGAAACATGGCTTTAACTTCTTGTTTGTTATCTTCGGTAAGTTTAATGTAAGGCCATTTTCCTTTTTCTCTTTCATCAATCGAAGGGACTCTAAAGGGGATGCTATATAACTTTTTGCCCTTATTGATCAGGCTTGGGATGGCGTTTAATAGACCTTTTGTATAGGCATGTTGAGGGTTCTCGATGACTTGTTGTGTAGGGCCTGTTTCAACTACGCGGCCCGCATACATGACATAAACCCGGTCTGTCATATTGGCTATCACGCCCCAGTCATGGGAAATCAACATCAGGGCATTCCCTTTTTGCCTTGTCAGTTGACTCAGAATTTCAAGAATTTGTTTTTGAATGGTGGTATCTAAAGCCGTTGTAGGTTCATCGGCAATAATTAATCCAGGATTAGCAATAATTGCCATACAAATGACCACACGCTGGCGCATTCCACCAGATAATTCATGTGGGTAAGAATGATAAACCCGTTCAGGATTGACAAAACCGACTTGTTTAAATAAATCAAATACCATTGCTTGTCTTTTTTCAGCAGACAATTTTTTATGGATGACTAGCACTTCTTCGACTTGGCGGCCTATTTTTAATAAAGGGTTGAGCGATGAAAGAGGGTCTTGGAAAATCATAGAGATTTCATTTCCACGGATTTTTTGCATCATTTCGGTGTTTTTAAAGTCGATGGCTTTCCCATTGTATTCCATCGCTTTGTAGCTGCTGTGGGCATTTCTAGGTAAAATACCTAAAATTGTTTTAGCGGTTAAACTTTTCCCACTACCAGATTCGCCAACGATTCCAACGACTTCGTTTTTGTTAATGTGGAGCGACAATTGCTCAACAGCAGGGTAAACATGGCCTTGTATGAGAAAATCAACATTTAAATCTTCAATGTTTAACACACGTTCCATCTAATCACTCCTTTTGTCTTGCATTTTACGAATACCGTCGCCTAGTAAGTTAAAACCAAAAACGAGTAAGGTAATACAAATACCGACTGTCATAATATACCAAGGTGCTTGAATCATATGCGGTCTGGCTTCACTTAACATGCGACCCCAAGATGGATCAGGTGGCTGTACCCCTAGTCCTAAATAACTTAAGCCTGCTTCTGATAATACAACTGTTGAAAAAGACAGTGAAGTCATGACGATAATTTGGGTGGTAATGTTAGGCAGGATATGATGCCAAATAATATGCCAGTGGCTGGCACCTTTTATTTTACTCGATTTAACAAAGTCGAACTCCTTAACCTGTAAGAAGCCTCCACGAACAATACGTGCAAAGCTTGGAATCCGTGGAACGCCTAAAGCTAAAATGGTATTGAAAAGACTGGGTTGGAAAATGGATACCAGCATAATGGCAAATAAAATCCCTGGAATGGCTAACATGGCATCCATTAAACGCATTAAAACTTCATCCAGCCAACCGCCACAGTAACCTGCTAAGGCACCTACAACCAATCCGCCCAATAGTCCAATTCCTACCGCACTAATGCCTACTTGAAAAACGGTTTGAGTAGCTTGCATCAACCGTGAAAAAATATCGCGGCCAAAATTATCTGTTCCAAACCAGTATTTACTTGATGGCGCATGGAAGCGGTCGGCTGTAATCATGTCATTAGGGTTGTAGGGTGTGTAAAAGAAACTGATGATCATCGTTATTAATAAAATAGCGACAATTGTCCCACCAATAATTAAGTTGTAATTTCGCCGTTTACGTTCCATTCTATCTACCTCCCGTCTTAATGCGAGGATCAATTACTTGGTAAAGAATATCCACGACAAAATTGGCTAAAATAATAATCACAGAAATAAATAACACTAAGGATTGGATAAGTGGAAAATCCCGTGTTTGTACAGATGAATTTAGCAACGAACCTATCCCAGGTAGGGCAAACACATTCTCAATGATGATACTCCCACCGAGTGTATCAGCAACCATTAGTCCAAAAATGGTAATAACGGGTAAGGATGCATTTTTTAGAACGTGGCGGTACATGATGCGATTATCATCGGCGCCTTTTACAAGGGCAGTTGTTACATAATCGCGATTCATTTGATCAGCTACCGAATTAGATAAATAACGAATAATAACAGCGATATTGGATATGGCAATCGAGATAGATGGGAGGACCATTGACCGTAAATGATCAAAGACACCATCAGATAAACTTTTATAGCCAAAAGTAGGCAGCCAACCTAAGTTGACCGAAAAAAATAAAATTAAGACAAAGGCTAACCAGAATGATGGAATAGATATCCCAAGTTGACTTATTGTATTCGCAATGGTGGATACAGCAGTCCCTTCATAGCGTGAAATAAATATCCCAATTGGAATTGCGATAACGATGGTTATGAGCAATGAATAAATGGTTAGGGATAAAGTAACAGGAAGCCGGTCGGCAATAATATGCGCAACCGGCTCTCTGTATCGATATGAAGTTCCTAAATCACCTTGGAAAATACCACCGATCCAGTTAAAGTATCTTGTGTGTAAAGGTTCATTTAAACCTAATTGCTCTTCAAGTACTCTAATTTGTTGAATATCGGCATCTGGACCTAATATAGCTTGTGCTGGATTACCTGGTAAAATGTTAAAAATTAAAAAGATAATCAAAGAGACAAGCAACAAGGTAAACAGAGTCGATAACAACTTATAAATGAATCGACGCATGGCGTTTTCCTCTCTATTTAATGACTAAGTGACAGACTAAATTATTCTACAATTCGTAAATCTTCTAAGTTAAATTTTTGAGCTGGGAATAAACCAAGACCTTCTAAATCAGCTTGCATCGCTGTAATGCGATTTGGATCAAATAAGAAGACAGAAGCAGCATCGTCAACTAAGATTGTTTGAGCTTCTTTATAGTAATTTGCATTGGCTTTTTCATCTAATTCTTGAATAGCACTATCAATGGCATTGTTGTAGTCTTTGTTGTTGTAGTTTACGAAGTTACGGTTATAACCTTCTCTAAAGCGGATTAACACATCATATGGATCGATTTTACCTGTTAAACCAATTAATGTCGCTTCATGATCAAAGTTTGTATAAACTTCCTCTAACCAAGTACTCCATTCAACCGGTTGGATTTCCATTGTGATACCCACTTGTGCTAATTGATTAGCTAACACTTGAGCTGTATCAATATAGAATTGTTCATGACTTGGCGCTTTCATTGTGAATGTTAAGTTTTCTTGTCCAGCTTCTGCTAATAATTCTTTAGCACGTTCTGGGTTATAAGCATAGACTTCTTGTAAACCTTCTTGGTAGTAATAGTCCATAGCTGGTGAGAACATGGAACCTAATTCAACAGCGTTACCTTGGAAAACAACATCGATTAATTCTTGTTTGTTAACAGCAAAGTTGATTGCTTGACGAACACGGACATCAGAGAAAGGTTCGTGGTTGTGGTTTAACCCAAAGATAACAACCATATTTTGAGGTCCTTCAACATAATTCATTGAATCGCCTAATTGAGCTTTACCTTCAATATTTGTTCCTGCAATATCAATTTCACCTGTTTGTAGAGCTAATGTAATTGTCGCAGGATCTTGCATTAATACCCATTCAACACCAGCAATTTCTGGAACTTTTCCATCTAAATAGTAGTCATCGTTACGTTCCATAACTAGGCTTTGACCTTGATTCCATTCAACAAATTTAAATGGACCTGCACCAATTGGAGCAGAAGCTTGATCAGTGTAGTCTGCAGGCATAACAGGCATTAAGGCACGTGCTAAAAAGCCTGAGTCAACTGATTCTAGGGTAATTTCTACTGTATAGTCATCAAGGGCAGTGATGCTTTCAACAACTTCCCATTTAGAGCTTGTTGCTTCTTCGCCATTAAGTCCTGCTAATGGGCTATAAGACCAAACAACGTCATTGGCAGTTACAGGATCGCCATTATGGAAAGTAGCGTCTTGTACAAGATGAAATGTATAAGTTAGACTATCTTCAGAAATTTCCCAACTTTCAGCAAGGTTAGGAATAATTTCACCTGCTTCATCATAGTCAATTAATCCATCATGCATATTGTCTAACATTGAGCCTGTATCAGTACCTGAAGAAAGATGCGGGTCTAAACTATCAATTTCAGACACCATTGCAATACGAACAACACGATCAGATTGAGCATGAACGGTAGTTCCAGCTGGAACGCTAGCTAATAACAGAGCAGCACTTGCTAAAGTAGCATAAACTTTAGTTAATGATTTTAACATAAACAAACTCCTTAAATAAATTTATACTGTTATCTTAACATTGTTTTGTAAATTTCCGATATGATTCTTGTAAATATTAGGTAAATAAATTATTGTCAAAGAGCTGTATCAAGTGAATTTAGCACCGCTTAATGGAATGGCTAGTGGTCTAATTTACATTAATGATATTTATTAGAGGAAGAAATAAAGTGGTTGTTGGAAATGGTGAAAGTTCTTTTTGCCAAGCCCTCTTTTTATATGTATAATACCACAATTCGATGGTGGTTTTAATGTTTATTGCCTAATTTAGTTTAGATTCGATTAGTTGAGATAAGGTATGTTAGACTTAGTTGAAAAGGGGGCAGATGATGAAAGAATCACGTCGTAATTGGACATTGATTGTGATAGGGTGTTTGTTTATTTTTTCAGGTTTGGCATTATTTTTATTTCCACTGACATTTTTCTACTCTTTTGTAGGTTTGGTTGCTTTTATCATTAAGGCATCCGCTGGTTCACGTATTTTTAAAGCAATAACGAGTCAAGACGATTTTCGAACGACGCGTGATAAAACATTGATGATAATGGTTGGGCTGTTGCAAGTCATTTTTGCAGCTTGGATGTTCATTTATCGCGATACAACGATTGACTGGTTATTAACATTAGTAGGTTATTATCAAGTTATTATGGGACTCATCAGTTTGATTTCATATGCCTTGCTTGTTCGTGATCAAGCCAAGCGTCGTTTTCACCGTTTAATCTATGGTCTAGCACATTTGATTTTTGCGATGTTTAGTTTTACGGCAGATGAAAATGGAAGGAATATAACGATTATTTTGGGCGTTTATTCGATATTTATTGGATTAACTTACTTGAATGATGGGCGGGGTGTGTTTTTACCAGCAGAAACGGAAAATAGGTTGAAGCGTAAAATTCGTTTCCCACTCCCGATTATTTTTAATGCTTTGCTTCCGACGCAAGTCCTCAATCGGATTAATCATTTCATCGAAGGTGAGTTGGATATGGATGTTGAATTGGAACAGCATGCACAAATTAAATTGGACCATTTACATGAGCCGTATACGCTGATGCAAATTCTAATTCATACGGGGAGTAATGCTTTTGATGTGATTGGTCATATGAATATTGTTTACCAAGATAAGGTCTATTCATATGGAAATCATGATATTGATTCGCGCTTTTTGTTTGATGCGATTGGTGATGGGGTTTTGGTCACTGTGGATAAAGAGGCTTATATTGATTTTTCAATTAAAAATGGTGATAATCTCGTCATTGAATATGATGTTTTATTGAACCAAGATCAAGCCGAAGCGCTAGAAGAAAAGTTGGCAGAAATGACTTCCGTGTTAGAGCCTTGGGAACCTACGACAAAAGAGCAATTAGCGAGCTATGGTGGTAAATTAATGCGTGCTATTCCTGAAGCACAATTTTATAAATTTACTGAAGGTAAGTTTAAAACATATTTTGTCTTTGGTACAAATTGTGTCATGTTATCTGATGAAATTATTGGTACCAGTGGATTAGACTTATTTCTGTTGGTCGGTATCCTAACACCGGGAACTTATTATGACTATATCGAAAAAGAAATTAATAAAGCGAACAGTATTATTATTAGCCGTAAGGTTCATCATAGCCGTCTACAAAGCTATTTGGAAGAACATCTAAATTAATCAAAATTTTATAGACAAAAAAATCCGACCGTTTAAAGGATGGTGTAAAGAACGGACTAGCTCGAGTAGCCAGACGCGTCGTGAGACAAGGCTCACGACGGTTCCACTATCCTTATAAACGGTCGGATTTTCGACATGCTCTACCACTCTGTTCAAGAAGAGTGATTTAATCAACAAATAATAAATCATATTGTGATTGGTACAAGCGGTAATATAGACCGCGTTGCTGCATTAATTCTTCATGGCTACCTCTTTCTTGAACGGTTTGGTTAGCAATGTAGAATATTTGATCACTATTTTTAATGGTAGATAAGCGGTGGGCAATAATAAAGGATGTACGGCCTTTCAACAAGCGTTGTAAACCTTCCTGTAATAATTCTTCGGTCTTCGTATCAATACTTGAAGTGGCTTCATCTAAAATTAAAATAGCTGGGTCAGCCAGTAACGTTCTTGCAAAGGCTAGTAGCTGTCTTTGTCCAGAAGATAGGGTACTTCCACGTTCTTCAACGACCGTATGATAACCATCTTTTAGTCCCATAATAAATTCATGGGCATGAACCGTTTTGGCTGCTTCAATGACTTCTTCTTCTGTCGCATCAAGGCGTCCATAGCGAATATTGTCTAGAATTGTTCCTGAGAAGACAAAGGTATCTTGAAGCATGACACCCATTTTTTCGCGTAAGGAAGAAATGGTCACTTCACTAATATCATAGCCGTCTACATAAATCGTTCCTTCATTAATGTCGTAAAAGCGACTTAATAAGTTAATAATGGTTGTTTTACCTGCCCCTGTCGGCCCAACTAAAGCAATTGTTTGGCCTGCTGGAATGTCAAAACTCACATCACGGAGGATATCTTTTCCTTCTTCGTAACGGAAGGTAACATGATCAAATTTGACATTTCCTTCGATTGGAGGAAGCTCAATGGCCCCTGGTTTGTCTTGGATTTCAGGAACGATATCTAAGGTTTCAAAGATTCGTTCTAGGTAAGCTGTCGCCGTAATTAAGTTATTGTAAAAGTTACCAATATTGATAATCGGATTCCAAAAGTTGTTGATATAGGTAATGAAGGCAATCAATGTCCCTGTCGAAACTTCCACTCCAATTTGTCTAATACCAACAAAATAGACGATACAGGTCGACATCACGGCAATATTTTGAACAGACGGCCACAAGGCAAATTGAATCTTAACAGCTCGCATAAAGGCATCATAGTTTTCTTGTGACTGCTCTTCAAAAATCTCAAAACGTTCATGTTCACGCGCAAAAGATTGTGTGATTCTTATACCAGCGATACTTTCATGGATATAAGCATTCAAATTTGATTGCTTGTTACTTAGGTTTTGATAGGCTTTACGCTGATGTTTTTTAATAATCATAACAATCGCAAATAAAACTGGCAGTAGAATTAAGCTATAAAGCGTTAATCTAAAGTCGAGAGCGATCATAAAGGCTAAGGTAATGATAATGTTGAAAATATCAGAAATTAAGTTCACCACACCATTACTCAATAAATCACTTAAGGTATTAATGTAGTTAACGACCCTTGTTAGGATTTTACCGTGTGGTCTGTTATCAAAATATGAAAAAGGTAAGCTTTGAATATGAGAGAAGATATCATAACGCATATCCACTAGGACATCTTGACCAATTTTAGTAATGGCATATAAACGATAATATAAACCGACACAGGCAACAATAATAGCAACGGTAAACATGGTTGAGTAACGTAAGAGGACTCCAATATCTGCTTGTGGAATAGCCGTATCAATGACAACTTTTGTAAAATAAGGTCCTAACATCAAGGCGATGTTAGAAATTAAGATGGAAATCAATACTTTAAGAATGGTGCCTCTATAAGGAATCAAATACTTTCCGACACGTTTATAGTCTTCGGGTCGAAACTCTTCTTCTAGAGTCTCATCTTCATTATATAGATTACGAGCCATTTATTTCACTCCTTCCAAGCCGAGTTGTCTTTGGTAGACATCATAGTAATGGCCTTGTTTAGCAACTAATTCATTATGGGTTCCCTGTTCAATAATCCGACCCTTATCTAAAACTAAAATTAAATCAGCATCGCGAACTGAAGAGATACGGTGGGCAATAATAAAGGTTGTTTTCCGTTGTGTCATCCGGCTTAATTCCGTTTGAATTTTAGCTTCTGTTTCCATATCAACGGCAGAGGTCGTATCGTCCAAGATGAGGATCGATGGGTTTTTAGTCAGCGCACGCGCTAAACTGATCCGTTGTTTTTGTCCCCCTGACAAGCCAACGCCCCGTTCACCAACAATGGTGTCGTAACCTAATGGCATTTGTGAAATGAATGAATCGGCATCTGCAATTTTTGCCATATTACGAATATATTCACCATCAGCAAATGGGTTTCCAAAGGCAATATTGTCAGTAATCGTATTTGAAAAGAGAAAGACATCTTGCATAACCATAGCGATATTTTCTCTAAGTTGACGGACAGGGTAGTTTTTGATGTTCTTCCCATCAATCAGTACTTCACCTTCAGTTGGATCATAGTAGCGTCCAATAAGATTAACTAAGGTTGATTTACCCGCTCCTGTTTCACCGATAATACCAACAGTCATGCCACTAGAAATTCTAAAATCAATGTCCGTTAGGATATTGGTGTTAGGATCATCTGAGAAGTGGAATGAAACATTTCTAAACTCGATATCACCATTCAGTTTTAAGCTGTCTTCATCAATATCAATTGGGATTTGTGGTTTGCGTTGTAATAATTGACGAATTTTGTGTACAGATGCTTGAAAACGTTGGTAGTCATTGACAAGCCAACCGATCATCCTCATTGGATTATTTAACATCCATAAGTAACCATTGAAAGCAACCAATTCTCCCAGTGTCATTTGTTGGCGGATAACCAAAAAACCACCAAATAATAATGTAATAACACTTAAAATACTAGCTAAAAATTCTAAAGCAGGAAGGTATTTTTGAGACACTCGCGCCAAATCTAGATTACTTTGACGATAATTTAAGTTATACGTAGTAAACTTTTCTTTTTCGAACTCTTCACGGGTAAAAGCTTTAACAACCCGGTTACCACCGATATTTTCTTCTACCATTGAATTGAGGCGGGAGAAACTTTCACGGATTTCATAAAACTTCGGATGGCTTTCGTTGGACAGTTTCATGGCTAAATAGAAAATCAGCGGTGTAACTGCAACGAGTGCTAACATTAATTGCCAATTGATAAAGGTCATAATAATGACAGCTGTTAAAAACCAAATGAAAGACTCTAAAATATTATAGCTTGTCCATGAAACAAAGTGACGAACGGCTTCTGTATCACCAGTCATCCGTGCCATAATATCTCCAACACGCGTATGATTAAAATAATCGAAATCGAGTTCATTTAATTTTCTGTACATATCTTTTCGCAGTTGATGCAGTGTGCGTTGACCAACCATATCGAACATGACTTGGTAACTGTAGCGGATGACAGTTCGAACTAAAGTCAATCCAATCATCGTAGCAAGAATTGGAACAAGTAAATCAACTTGTTGGTTATTAATAACTTGGTCAATTAAAATACTACTTAGATATGGATTAATAATTACCATGATAGAGTTCATTAACAGCAAAAACAGGGCGAAGGCAATCCAACCCTTATGTTTTTTTGTGTAATTCCAAACCCAAGAAAAATGATTCATATGCGACTCCTTTACTGACTTTATTTACTTTGTAAGCTTACAAGATTTAAATCAGTTTAAAATGGATAAAACAACTTAAAAAAATGTGTTATTTCAGCATTTTTTATGATAATATCAGTCTTTTTCTGAAAAAAATATTTTTTTTAGTCATTTATTTGATACGATTTTATGCCTTAATTGTAGTATAATAAGAAAAGACTTAGGAGGTGACTGAATGAACTATTTTAACAGTCAAACATTTAATATCGATATACTCTATGCCTTTGATTCATGGAATGAAGAAGGAAATCATAACAGTTTACACCACCATGATTTTTTTGAGATCACTTTGATGTTAGAAGGCGAGGCAGAATATTTTATTGAAGGGGTAGAACAAACCGTTTACCCTGGGATGGCACTTTTGTTCAATCCTGGACAAAAGCATTCTGAAAAACAAAAAGTAGGTACCCACTCACATCAGCTCCATATAGGGATTACGAATTTTTCAACAAACCTCCAGCAAAGAAATCATATGCCTAACCAACAAGTGATTATTCACTTAACTACTTACTATCAACAAGTTTATGATCGGGCTTGGAGCATTATTCGTGAGCTGAATGAGCAAAAGCCAGACTACCAACTTTATTTAAAAGCTCTAACCATGGAGTTAATGATTTTACTAACGCGACAAATTACTGAAAATAATCAAGTAAACGCCAGTAATTTAACTAAAACAGAACAAAAGCAAAACTTTTTAGTGGAACTTGCGATTGCTTATATGAAGAAAAACTACCAAGATGAACTGACGTTAGAAAATATTGCTCGTGAACTTCTTGTTAGCCCGACTTATTTGTCTAAAATATTTAAAGAAAAAACGTCCATGAGTGTGATCAGTTATCTAATCAGCATTCGCTTAGCCAATGCCGCTGAACGTTTAGCCATTGAAAATAGTTCCATCAAAGATATTGCCCGAGACGTCGGTTATCAAGACGTCTACCACTTTTCAAAACAATTCAAAAAACATTACGGCGTGGCACCTTCTAAATACAAAAATACCCTCGATAATAAATAACGCTGATTAATTCAATGCATGGAGGTACTGACAGTGAAAAAGATTTTGATCACAGGAGCAGCAGGGAGTATTGGGCAAGCATTGGTCAAACACTTAATGACAAGATATGAATTATTAGCTGTTGATCAATCTTTTGAAGCAGTAGACGATAGTATTTTTCAAACAACTGATACGAAGGTTTTGGATTTAAATCAAGCCAGCACTTGGGAAGGATTATTAGATGAAGTTGACTTTGTTATTCATCTAGCTGCCAACCGTAGTCCTCAAGCAGCTTTTGATGATTTAATTCAGCCTAATTATTTTATGCCCTATTATTTATTTGAAGCAGCAAGAAAAGCTAACAAACTTCAACGGATCATTTACGCCAGTTCAAGTCATGCAGCAGCGAATTATCCAGTTAATAAGCAAATTAAAGTGAGCGATGAACCGCGCCCAACGAGTTACTATGGTGTTTCAAAATTATTTATGGAAGATTTAGCGAATTATTTTGCTTACCACTATCAAATAGAGTCCATTGGCATACGTATTGGTAGCTATAAGGAAGAAAATCAAGTAAGACCATTAAAGAGTAATCAGTTTTCAAAAATGCTGGATTATCGCGATTTTAATCATCTAATCGATTGTTGTTTAACAGCTGACTTATCTCAACCAGCGATTGTTATCAATGGGGTTTCAAATAATGCGATAACTAGATTAGACTTAGAGTCAGCCCGTCAATTAGTGGATTACCAACCAACTTATGATGCTTTTGACCCCTATGGAATGTCTAAGTAGATAAAGTCCACAAAAATGTGTAAAAATCATGAAAGGACGAGGCTGAAGTTTTAAACTCGTCGCAGCAATAACGCCACTTTTGGTATTCGTTGAGGAAACGATTGGTTAATTCATGCCTACGACGACTCAATCAATTTACGCAGTCTCTAGGGCTGACTCCCTAAGCAGAACTAAGTGCTTTAAATTGATATTTATTATATTATTGAATAATAGATAATGACACTTTATTGATGGAGGGAATTAAATGAAGAGAATTTTAATAACGGGTGCAGCTGGAACGATTGGCCGGGCTTTAGTGCAGCATTTAAAATCAAGTTATGAACTGCTAGCTGTGGATCAAGGTTTTGAAGGTGTAGAGGCTGGGCTTTATCAAGGAATTGAGACGCGAGCCTTAGATTTGGATGAAGAAAATAGCTGGAATGGTCTCTTAGATGGTATTGATGTTGTGATTCACTTAGCGGGTGAGCCAAGTCCGGAAGCAACATTTGAGGCATTGATCCAACCGAATTATTATATCCCTTATTATTTATTTGAGGCAGCGACGCAAGCTAAAAGCCTACAAAGAATTATTTATGCCAGTTCGATTCATAGTACGGGCAATTACCCTGTGGATATGCAAATCAAAGTAGGTGATGAACCACGACCGACTAGCTATTATGGTATTTCAAAGTTGTTTATGGAACATTTGGCTAATTATTATGCTTACAACCATCAAGTAGAATCTATCGGTATCCGGATTGGCAATTATATTGCTGAAAATGAAAGCGTTGAATTTACGGGACAGGTTGCTCAACTTGCTGAGATTCTTCATTATCAAGATTTTAATCACTTAATTGATTGTTGCTTGGAAGCAGACTTGCTTCAGCCGACAATTGTCATTAATGGGGTTTCCAACCATGCAATGCCGCGCTTAGATTTAGAATCTGCTCGTCAATTAGTTGGCTATCAACCGACTTATGATGCGTTTGAAGCGTATTTGAATACCAAAAAAAGTAAGTAGCACTTTAGGAGGGAAGGAATGTTTTATACTATCAGCTTAAAACCAACATTGGATTTAATTTTAGAAACAGAATCGATCCAATTTGGACAAGAGAATAAAGTTGACCGCCATCGTTATGATTTTAGTGGTGAAGGCATCAGCGTGTCTCGTATATTGAATAAAATGAACCAACGAAGTATTGCGACAGGTTTCTTAGGAGGTTTTACCGGGCAATATATTGTTGATCAATTGAATGAAGAAGGCATCGAGAATTTCTTTATTCTTCATGAACGTCCAACATCCATCAGCGTTGATGTTCAAACAGCGGATGGATTGACGACATACAAATCACCCGAATTTGAACTGAGTGAAGAAGCTATTCAAGAATTATTGGAATACCTAAGTGGCCATGTTACGGCCGATGACATGGTAATTATTAGTGGTGAATGTGTCCAAAATCAAATGGATAACGTGTGTCAAAAAATAACGGAACTATGTCAATATAATCATGCTGAAATTATCTTAGATATTCGTCCGATTTCGATGATGGACTACTTAGCCTATCATCCATTCTTAATGACGCCTACCATGAATGATCTTAGAGAATATTTTGATGCAGAAGTTGAGTCCATTGAAGAAATCGTTCAAAGTGCTAAGAAATTACAAGAACGTGGTGCCAGAAATATTCTTATTTCACACCAGTTACATGAAGCGATTTTACTAACGGAAGAAGGAAAGGTATTTATTAGTCAAGCAGCTATTGTTGAAGGAATGAGTGAGTTAGGGGTACGGGATTCCTTGTTAGCTGGTTTTGCTAAGGCATATGTCGAAAGTAAAGACTTGTCGACAAGCCTACAATTTGCTACAGCTGCGGCTTTAGCAACTTCTTTATCGGTCGACATTGCTGACCTAGCGAAAATTGAATCGTTTGTCGCTCAGATTTCTCTGTATGAATGGGAATAAATATCTGTTTTTTTAATTGTATTTGTAATTTTTTTCAAAGTTTGCTAAGATGTATCTACGCACAAGGGGTGCCAATCATTGGCTGAGATGGGTAAAACCGAACTCTTTAAACCTGATTAAGTTAGGACTTACGTAGGGATGTGGGGAGATATTTTTATCATACAATCGAGTTAAAAGCTCGTTTGACCTGCTTTTTTTGCGTACGCTTTGTGCGAAATAAAAGGGAGGTTATTTTTTTATGCCAAAAGCGAGTATTGCGCTTCAAATTTTGCCGTTATATACAGAAGAAAAAATCAGTTTGGATGCGGTCGATCGGGTGATTGAATTTCTTCGTAAAGAAGCAGCTCATGCGGTTGTCGGACCGTTTGAAACAACGATTGAAGGAGATTTTCACGATTTAATGTCTCTTTTAACACAAGCAATCGAAATAGCTGGCGAAGAAGGGGCTGCTATTTTTGCTAACGCTAAAATTCGTTACCATAAAGAAAGGCAGATGTTAAGCTCAGATGATAAAACAAAAAAATATCATTAATCGTCATGCACCGCTCATTCTAGGTGTAGGTTTGATATTGTTGTGGGAATTAGCGGCTTATTTTGGTTGGTTACCACGTTTCATTATCCCGAGTCCTTCATTAATTTTTCAATCTCTCATTGAAGATTGGAAAAACTTATTGTTTCATAGCAAGATTACATTGATACAGGCGTTTGTAGGTTTAAGTATTGGCATTGTTTTAGCCTTTTTCTTAGCGATATTCATGGATTTATTCGAATGGTTACAAAGAGCCTTATATCCTTTACTGATTATCACACAAACCATTCCGACAGTCGCTATTGCTCCCATACTCGTTTTATGGTTGGGCTACGATATGACCCCCAAAATAGTTTTAATTGTTATCACCACCTTATTTCCGATTGTTATTTCAATTTTAAACGGCTTTGCCAACAGTGATCAAGAAGCCATTCAATTGCTGCAGTTAATGGGAGCAAATAAGGTTCAGATCCTAAGCCATGTCAAGTTACCGGCAAGCATGCCTTACTTTTTTTCTGGTTTAAAGGTCAGTGTTTCCTATGCTTTTGTTGGTTCGGTGGTAGCGGAATGGCTAGGTGGTTTTGAAGGCTTAGGGGTCTATATGATTCAAATGAAAAATGCTTTTCGCTATGACCGTATGTTTGCGGTAATTGTTGTGATTTCATCCATAAGTTTACTCTTTATGTGGGTAACACAACAGATTCAACGGCTATGTATTCCATGGCTTTATCATGATAAAAAAATAACGATTTGGAGTCGATAAAATGTTAAAAAATGTATTAAAATATCTTAGTGTTTTAGTTCTTGCTGGAGTGTTATTGTCTGTAGCAAACCCAGTTGTTGAAGCTCAAAATAAAATTGATTTCATTTTGGATTGGGTACCCAATACCAATCATACAGGCTTGTATGTTGCTTTAGATAAAGGTTATTTTGATGATGCGGGAGTTGAAGTGGACATTAAACGTCCCCCTCAAGGAAGTACAACTGAATTAATCGGACTTGGACAAGCTGCTTTTGGGATAAGTTTTCAAGATTCACTCGCCCATCGTTTAGCAGCTGGTTTGCCAGTGACAGCTGTTGCGACCATTTTAGAGCATAATACATCAGGGGTATTATCCAATAAGGATGCAGGAATAATAGACCCCTTACAAATGACTGGTCATTCTTATGGGACATGGAACGATCCGATTGAATTAGCAATGCTAAATTATATCATTGAGAGTGAAGGGGGGGACTTTGAAGAAGTCCAATTAGTTCCTAATCAAGCCGACAATTCAGTGATTGGTTTAGCTAATAATATGTTTGATTCTGCTTGGGTTTACTATGCATGGGACGGCATTATGGCAGACCACCAAGGCGTGGAAACAAACTTCTGGTATTTTAAAGACTACGCTAGTGAGCTTGATTTCTACTCCCCGGTGATTATTGCTAATAATGATTATTTAGCAGAAAATCCAGACGAAGCCCGTGCGGTCATTCAGGCGATTAAAAAAGGTTACCAATATGCCATGGAAAATTCAGAAGAAGCGGCTAACATTTTAATGAAATACGCACCAGAATTAAGCGAACAGGCTGACATGGTGAAAGAATCACAAGAATGGATCAGTGACCATTATGCGTCAGATATCGACAATTGGGGCTACATCGAGGAAGAACGTTGGAATGATTTTTATCATTGGTTATTTGACAATGAATTAATTGAAGCAGACATTACTTTAGAACCACGCTTCACTAATGAATTTTTAGGGGAATAAAGTGTTAACAATTAATGCGTTAAATCATAACTACAATAAATATCCCGTTTTAAAAGACATTACTTTAAGTGCTGAGTCAGGTCAAACTGTTGCTATTTTGGGAACAAGCGGGGTTGGAAAAACGACCTTATTTAATCTGATTGCAGGAATCTTACCAATACAAAGCGGAACAATTGAAATTGAAGGTAGTCAAAAACTTAAGGAAAAAGTGGCTTATATGTTACAAAAAGACATGCTACTTGCCCATAAATCCATTATTGAAAATGTTATGCTACCGATGCTCATTCAAGGTCAAAGCAAAAAAGAAGCGCGCAAAAAAGCGCGCGCTTTACTCGAACAATTTGATTTAGATGAGTGGGCGGACTATTATCCGAAAGCCCTGAGTGGCGGGATGCGGCAACGAATTGCCTTCATTCGTACCACAGCTTTTGATCGAGATTGGTTATTATTAGATGAAGCTTTTAGTGCATTAGACGCCATTACCAGGCGTCTAATGCATCATTGGTTTATGGATTATAGAAAGCAAATCCAAGCTTCAACATTACTCATTACGCATGATGTGGACGAAGCTATTATTTTAAGCGATAAAATTTATGTTTTGAAAGGTCAGCCTGGAGAAATTGTTGCGGAATTTCATATTAATATCCACAAAGATAATTTTGAAGAACTGATCTTTTTACCTGAATTTTTAGATTATAAAAAACAATTGCTCGCTATTTTATAAGCTTAATCAAGCGTCGACTAGCATAAGCCGCTATAACGATTTTTATAAAATCACCAAGAATAAAAGGCGCGAACCCAATGGCGATCGCTTCATTGATTGATAAGGAAGTTCCAGCCATTATTTTGAGCATCCATACCATATAAGGAATCCCAATTAAATAAATAATAATATTGGCAGCTAAACCTAACAATATGAGTGATAGGATAGAACGCAATTGGTAGCTTTGTCGTGTATAACTGACGAGTAAACTTACTAAGGGGAAGGACAAAACAAAGCCAAATGTAGGCATGACAATGGATGCGATACCTCCCGTTCCGCCAGCAAAAACAGGTATTCCAATTAAACCAATTAATAGATACAAAAGACTGCTCCCAACAGCGATATTTATTGGGGAGATAAAGGCGATTAATAAAATGGCAAAGGTTTGTAGGCTGAAGGGAACAGGACCGATTGGAATGGTTATCCATGAACAAACGATTAAGAGGGCAGTCATTAAAGGGATGCGGCTGATGGCTTTAACGGTCATGGGGCGTATCCTTTTTTGCGAACTGCTGGCTTGAAAGTGAAATTTCGTTGCTGATGAGTGCTCTTTTTTGGCCGTTTTGTTCAACTATTAGGTGACCTAGGTCATTAACTGAACGGATAATGGCTGAGGACATTGTTTGATCGCGTTCTTGAAAATAGACGGTTTGGTTGATTCCTAAGAGATGTTGGTTATAAATTCCTAAAAAGTTTTTTTGATCTAAGTTCAAATGAAAGGCATAGAAGTTTCTTAAATAATCGGCTAACAATTGGTTTTTATTAAAGTTTAAAGGAAGTTGTTCGCCGAATATGGTACCAGCTACTTTTTGTATATCTGTAATGGCAGTTTGAAAGCTCCCGGCTAAATTAAGGCCAATTCCGATAATAATATATGCGACTTCACCATTTTCTAGATGTGTTGAAGCCTCGGACAAGATACCCGCAACTTTTTTACCTTTATAAAAAATATCATTGACCCATTTGATCCCGATTGCTTCGTCGACATATGGCTCTAAAGTTTGAACTAAGGCTGCAGCCGCTGCTAAGGTATATAAAGGGATTAATGGTTTATTGGCTGGATCAGGCTTGAAGGCAAGGCTAAAATATAAACCATCTTTTAATTCAGAATAAAAAGATTTCCCTACTCTGCCACGACCTTGATTTTGTTTTTTAGCAATGATGAGCTGATTTTGTTGGGTTTTGATAATATTTTCTTTGGCGACATCATTTGTGGAAGACAGCTCTTCAAAAACTTGGACAGACAAATCGGGTAAAAAAGGCTCAATCCGTGCTTGAATTTGACTAGCATGGAGGGAAGGAACTGACTGGGTTAGTAGATAGCCCTTTTTATGCTGTGTTTCAATTTGATAACCTAAAGTCCGTAGTTGTTCAATAATTTTCCAGACCGCATTGCGCGAAATACCTAATTTGTCAGCGATATATTGTCCAGATATCGGTTCATTAGGATGTTGATATAAAATCGATAAAATATGAGCTTCATTCATAGCGAATCTCCTTGCATTCAGAATGTATAGAGGGTAACATAAAGAGAAACATTGGTCAACTAAACAATTGAATTGGTTGACGCAAAATAAGGAGTGAATTGGATGTTTACCGAAGATGCTTTATTTTATGCTAAACAAATAAAAGCCAAAGAAGTGACTGCTGAGTCGCTCGTAGAAAAAGCGCTAAATCGCATTGAGGAAGTGAACCCTATCTTGAATGCGGTCACGGTCGTGCATGAAGAGGAAGCCATAGCAACAGCTAGGCAATATGATCAGTATTTTTCACATTTAACGGAATTACAAATTACGGAACTCCCAGCGTTTTTTGGTGTTCCCATTTTGTTAAAAGACTTAGGACAAAGTCATAAGGGGCATGTTTCAGCGGGTGGCTCAAAATTATTAAAAGAGGCTGTGGCTTCAGATAATGATCATTTTGTTCAATCGGTTGTGGATGCAGGTTTTATTATTGTTGGAAGAACCAACGTCCCTGAATTAGGTTACAAAAATATTAGTGATTCAAAGATGTTTGGAGCAGTTAATAATCCGCTGGATTTAAAACGCAATGCGGGTGGGTCAAGTGGTGGAGCTGCAGCAGCGATAAAAGCTGGGATGGTTCCTATTGCAACAGCAAGCGATGGTGGAGGTTCGATTCGAATTCCAGCAAGTTTTACTGGATTAGTAGGTTTAAAACCTTCAAGAGGAAGAATTCCTGTCGGTCCTGGTGGTTATCGCGGTTGGCAAGGCGCTTCAGTTAATTTTGCCTTAAGTAAATCTGTTAGGGACAGCTTTGAGTTGTTTAAAGCCATACATACGATGCAGTTAACTAGCCCATTTCATTTGCCTAAAATGCCTGAAACAGAGCTAGTTCCTTTAGACCGACCTCTAAAAATTGCCTTTTCGACTCGCGTCCCTAACTTAAGTCCACTTGATCCACAAGCCAAAGCCTTGGTTGATCAGACGGTAGACTATTTAAAAGAATTAGGACATGAGCTCGTTCCGATTGGTTTTGAATATGATGGAATTGAAGCCATTCAATCCTACTATAAGGTGAATGGGGTAGAAACCGTTGTAATGATGGAAGAAATCGAAGCTGCCCTTGGGCGGCCAGTGACGAAAGAAGATGTTGAATTGATGACTTGGGCTATTTATCGTTCAGGCGTTAGAGTGTTAGCAACTGATTATTCGAAAATTTTAGCCTTATGGGATCAATTACGTATTGATTTAGAAACTTTCTTCATCGATAATGATTTTGATCTATGGTTAACCCCTACTAATAATGGGGTGGCACCTCACCACCATCAATTAGATGTTACGGATGAAACGGCTAGAGACCTTGGTAATATAGATGATTTTTCTGCCGATGACCAGCAAAATCTCATTATGGAGATGTTTCATTCGAGTTTAAGTTTAACACCTTTCACCCAACTTCAAAACTTATCCGGCCACCCTGCGATTAGTTTGCCAATTAAAACAAAAGAAGCACAACTACCGATTGGTGCTCAATTTACAGCCAAAATCGGCCAAGAATACCTCCTGTTCCAACTAGGACAACAAATGGAAGATGCTGGATATCTAGATGGCAAGGCAATTGACATAACAAAATCATAACAACAAAATCCGCTATAAACAGTGTTTATAGCGGATTAATATTTTGAAAACTTATATGACGAAAACCATCAAAAGTAAGCGGTTATTTATTCAGCTTTATTAACATCTAAGATTATTGCTTCTTTTGTCACATGGTTTAATACTTTGCAACCATCTGCCGTTGCAATTACCAAATCTTCAATTCGAATTCCTAATTCACCGGGTAAATAAATACCTGGTTCGATTGAGAAGACATGGCCTTCTTCAATCAATTGATGGTTACTGGCACTTACATCCCCTGCTTCATGCACATCGCGACCGATAAAATGCCCTAAGCGGTGGGTAAAATACTCGCCATAACCTGCCTTTGTAATGATATCTCTTGCAATACCATCGATTTCAGAAAATGGGATGCCTGGTTTAATGGCAGCAATGGCTTCTTCGTTGGCTTGTTTGACAATATTGTAAATTTCCAATGCTTTATCAGAGGGTTGACCATAAAAGACCGTTCGAGTCATATCTGAAGCATAGCCTTTGTAGCTACTCCCAATATCAATGACAACAGAATCTCCGTAAACGGGCATTGTTCCGTCTGTTTCATGATGCGGGTCTGCTCCGTTTGCCCCGAATGCGACAATCGGTTCAAAAGAAAAACTATTACCACTCAGGGATAAATAAATATCTTCAAGATGACCTTTGAGTTCTTTTTCAGATAAACCTTTTGCAATGAGAGCTATGAGTTGTTCCATTGCTTGATCATTTAAGGCAGATGCTTGCGCCATTAATTCTTGCTCTTGTGCTGATTTAATCGCACGCATATCATCGACTAAATGAGATTGATTGACTGCTTGGATGCTGTTGTCAATGGCTAGTAAATCTAGTAAGAAATGACTTGGCCATAATTTATCGATGCTGGTTGGACCGACAGCTAATGATTGAGCGATTTTATTTAAAATTGGGTCGCCATCATTGTAGTTAATGACTTCAATGACGTCTTGTAAGTCTTGGTCTAATTCTGCTGTTGGAAACAGTCGATTAAGATATAGTTGATGCGTATTTTTATCAGCAAAGATGATGAGTAAAAGTAGGCGTTCACCCGGCTGGGTGTGATAAGCTGTGAAATAATCAATACTTGATGGATCGCTAATCACTTGATTAGCAATGCCTGCTTCTCGCATTTTTTCTTGTAGTTGTTGGATTCTCGTAAAATTCATAAGCGCACTCCTCAGTAAAATTTTATTTATTTAATTGTTAGTGTCTCTATTATAGTATAAAATGAAATCAGTTAGTAATCAGGAGTTTGGATTAGGTCTTTCGCCTCATGTTTATAAAAGTGGCTATCGTTATGATTGAGTAAAACTACCCAAAGGAGATTAATTATGTGGGATATTTCACTGGAAAGAAAACGACAGATTATCCGTTTGACAACAATAATTGGGATAATTATAACGATTTCAGGTTCGATTTACATTGCTCAATCATCTTATTTTAAACCTGGTGGAGGCTTTTATGATTTATTGACTCATCTAGGGTTTTGGGCACCTATTATCTTTATTGTCGTTCAAATTAGTCAAATTATTTATCCGATTATCCCATTTGGCTTAACCAATGTAATTGGTGATTTGGTGTTTGGGCATGCTTGGGGTTTTGTTTTTAATTGCATTGGCATGTTGGTCGGCTCAAGTATTAACTTTTACCTTGGTCGACGCTTTGGAGCAAGCTTCGTTAAAGCATTTATTTCTGATGAGCAATATGATAATTATATAAGTAAAATGAATGAAGGAACAGGCTTTGTTAAACTTTTAAAGATTGGCTTTATTTTACCTGTTTTTCCTGACGATATTTTTTGTATGATTTCAGGTATGTCAAATATGAACTTTAAAGATTTTTTTATATTAGTAGTCAAGTATCGACCTGTTTCTTTATTTGTATTTACCTTTTTAAGTTCCAATATTATTCAGTTTTTTGCTAATCTAATCTTTAATTAAAGAGGTTTTTAAATGAAATATATTTTAATTCAAATGGTAAGATTTTATCAAAAAGCAATCTCACCATTATTTCCCCCTAGCTGTCGCTATTCTCCTACTTGTTCGACTTATATGCTGACGGCTCTAGAGCGACATGGAGCTTTGAAAGGTTTCATCATGGGATTTGCCCGTATTATACGTTGTAATCCGTTTGTAGATGGTGGACATGATCCTGTACCTGATTATTTTACATTAAGACGTTCTACGTCGGAATTATGAGATAGGTAAACTGTTTATTGACATAATATGATATAATAATCCAGGAAACAGAAAGGATGGTGTGTAAGATGAATTGGTTAACACAATTTCTAAATAATCGACCAGTGATTCAATTAATAGATATAGCCATTGTTTGGTATATCATCTATAAATTGCTAATGTATGCTCGCGGAACACGAGCGATTAACGTTCTTAAAGGTGTCGCCATCATCATCTTAGCGAAGTTTGCCAGCTCTGTTTTACAATTGCAAACCATCGATTGGTTACTAGACCAAGTTATTTCCTGGGGTGTTGTAGGAACGATGATTGTCTTTCAACCCGAGTTGCGTAAGGCACTTGAAAGCCTTGGCCGGAATTTATTTCGCAATCGGCGGACGCCGGATAATCCTAGTCAAGATCTGATTGATGACTTGATCGTTTCGGCTAATTATATGTCGAAAAGGAAAATTGGTGCGTTAATTTCAATTGAAGGTCACGATCGCTTAGATGAATATATCCAAACCGGCATTAAAATGGATTCGGAAATTTCTAGCCAGCTATTAATTAATATATTTATTCCGAATACGCCTTTACACGATGGGGCTGTTATTATTTCAGACTATCGGATAGCGGTCGCAGCAGGTTATTTACCCTTATCTGAAAGTGATCAAATACCTAAAGAACTTGGAACTAGGCACAGGGCGGCCATTGGTTTAAGTGAAGTATCTGACGCTTTAACCTTGATTGTCTCTGAAGAAACAGGAGCAATTAGTATTGTTAAAAAAAACAAGCTACACCGGGATTTATCGCAAGTAGAACTTGAAACGCTGTTAACAGAAAACTTATTTGATGAAGAAGAGGAAGTTAAAGAATCAGGACTCATCGCAACAATTCGGAGTTTTTTTAATACAAATTTTATACAGAGGAGGGATGATAAATGAAAAAGCCATCCTTTGATAATGTTTGGGTTGTTAGGGCGGTTTCTTTATTATTCGCGGTCTTCTTGAATATTTTTGTCACCAATAGTAATGCGCAACCCTTCCTAAGCGCGGGTAACCAGCAATTTGCTAGTGTTGATTCTAGCGAAACAATCTCAAATGTGCCGGTTTTCTTAGGTCAGCATGATGACGATTTGTATATTAGTGGTCTGCCAGATACGGTTAATATTCGCTTAACAGGCCCACGCAACTTAATTAGTCAATTAACTATTGATAATTTTCGAGTTGAAACAGAGAGTTTAATGGATTTACCTACTGGTACCCAGGCTATTCGTTTAGTCGCAGCTGGTCTACCTGAAGATATTCACTATGAAATATCACCGTCACAAGTGATTGTTCGGATCTCACGCAAAGCAACCATTACGGTGCCGGTCGAATATGAAATTATGGACGGTGCTATTGCCAATGGTTATGAGGTAACCCAAGTCACCATGAACCCCAGTGAGGTTGAATTAACGGGTGATAGTAGTAAAATAGAAAAAGTCGATCGGGCGCTTGTTCGAATCGTATCGGAAGAAGCTATAACGGAGTCATTCTCAGCTATTTTAAGGCTTCAAATCCTAGATGAAAATGATAATTTGTTAGATATAAATACCTCTACAGCTGAAATTCAAGTAGCTGTTACGGTAGAATCGCAGAGTGTAAGTGTCCCCCTACGGATTAACCCACAAGGTGAGGACTTAGAAAAATATAGTTATGAATATAGTTTTGTTGATACGTCACACGTTGATGTTTATGCCAGCCCTGATATCGCTAGCAATATGGATTGGGTAGGTGTTGGAGTGGATGTGACAGGGTTAACAGAGACGGCTGTCATAAGTGGCATGCTTTCAATTCCTGAAAACATAGAGTTTATCAGTCAAAATGAAGTCGCTGTGTTGGTTGAAGTTTATCCTGTCGATAGACAGCGAATCTCACCTGTTCAATCATTTACACCTATGGAGTCAGAATCAACTGATTCGCATAGCTTGGATGCCAGTAACATAGACGAAACAACGGAAACATTAAGTGAAGATATGAGTGAAACAGAAGCATCCTCAGAAGAGCCATCAGAGTAAGATGGACGTAATTTAATCAAAGTTAGGAGACATAGAAAATGAGCAAATATTTTGGTACAGACGGTGTAAGAGGTGTTGCCAATGAAGAACTTACCCCTGAGTTAGCATTTAAATTAGGTAGATTTGGTGGGCATGTTTTACAACAACATGCTCCTGAAATAGAACATCCCCGTGTTTTGGTAGCAAGAGATACGCGTATTTCGGGATATTTATTGGAAAATGCTTTAATTGCTGGTTTACTGTCTGTTGGTATAGAAGTTATGCAATTAGGTGTCATTTCAACACCGGCTGTTGCCTATTTGACACGTACGCAAGGGGCTGTAGCGGGAGTGATGATCAGCGCTTCGCATAATCCAGCCGAAGATAATGGCATTAAATTTTTTGGAGCGGATGGATTTAAGTTATCCGATGACCAAGAATTAGAAATTGAAGCCCTATTGGATCAAGAAGAAGATGACTTACCACGTCCAAGCGCGGATGGCTTAGGCGTTGTGGATGAATTTCCTGAAGGTCTCATTAAATATATCCAATTTTTACAATCAACAATCCCATCAGATTTAGCTGGCATTTCAGTATGTATTGATGCGGCCAATGGTGCAACAGCTCCAATTGTTAATCAGTTATTCGCTGACTTGGAGACAGACTTTTACACCATGGGTGACCGCCCGAATGGGATTAATATCAATGATGGCGTAGGGTCTACCCATCCAGAAAAGCTACAAGCGTTTGTGCTAGAAAAGAAAGCTATGGTAGGTCTTGCCTTTGATGGAGACGGGGACCGACTGATTGCTTGTGATGAGAATGGTCATATTGTCGACGGTGATAAAATTATGTTTATCATTGGAAAATACTTGAAAGATAAAGGACGTCTTGCCAACAACACCATTGTTTCAACAGTGATGAGTAATATTGGTTTCCATAAAGCAGTTGAAAACGCTGGGATGACGGCCTTAAAAACGAATGTCGGCGACCGTTATGTCGTTGAGGAAATGCGTAATGGAGGCTATACCTTAGGTGGTGAGCAATCAGGGCATATCGTTATGTTAGATTACAACACAACAGGCGATGGCTTACTAACAGCCATTCATCTCTTGAATGTGATGAATGAAACTAACAAGCCTTTATCTGAACTTGCCGCTGAAGTTCAAATTTTCCCACAAAAATTAGTTAATATTCGCGTGCATGATAAATATACAGTTATGGATGTTCCAGCTGTCAAAGCGATTATTGAAGATGTAGAATCAGAAATGAATGGTGACGGCCGTATTTTAGTTCGTCCAAGTGGTACAGAGCCATTGTTACGTGTAATGGCAGAAGCATCGACAGATGAAAAAGTTGATCAATATGTTAATAAAATTGCTGATATTATCCGCCAAGAACGTGGCTTAGATAACTAAGTGAATTCATTTACCCATAATAGGTAGTTAGCTCAATTTGTTAATTACCTTTATGGGTTTTTTAACTTATATGAAGGAGTCCAATATGTCAGAAAGTCCGAACAAAAAAACGAAACTAGCGCTTAGCTTAGACTGGTTAGATGATCATCCGAATATTTTCCAATGTATCCATTGCCATGCAGCTTTAAAACGAGTCGGATCGAGCTTAGTCTGTGACAATCGTCATCAATTTGATGGGACGAAAAAAGGCTACTTTTATCTGTCCAAGCAAGCCACGCAACAAACCGACTACGATAAGATACTTTTTGAACACCGCCGCTACATCATTAGCCAATCGTCTTTTTATACACCTTTAATCCAAACCCTCACCAACCTTTTAAATAAATATCTCTGCCCCAATAGCGTGGTTCTTGACGCCGGCAGTGGTGAAGGGAGTTATTTACATTTACTTAATCATGCACTTGGGCTAGCAACGACTTTAATCGGTGTTGATTTAGCCAAGGAAGGTGTCCAATTAGCAACCAGCTATAATGGTGAACTCTTATCCTTAGTGGCAGACTTAGCTAATTTACCGATCCAAGACAAAAAAGTGGATGTTATCTTATCTATTTTATCACCGGCTAACTATTCGGAGTTTAAACGTGTTTTAAAGGAGGAGGGGCTTGTTATAAAAATAATTCCCGAAAGCAATTATTTAATCGAAATACGGCAAGCGCTTGTGCAATTAGGTTTTGATATTCAAGAAAAGCACGACAACCAAGCGGTAGTTGAGAAATTCCAAGAGGCTTTTCCTGATTTCCAGTCCCAATTAATCGACGAAAAAATCGCCTTGTCCCATGATGCGCTGAATCATTTACTACTAATGACTCCTTTGACATGGCATTTAAAGCAAGAAGAACGCGAAAATCTTATTGCTATCTTACCCAAACAGATCCATCTGCATTTAGTTATTTTAATTGGACATAAAAAAACTGCTAAATAACCAGTAAAGGCTACTTAGCAGTTAAAGTTGTTTAAACAGTTGCATGGTCTGCAGAATACTTCTTGCGATAACTTGAAGGCGTCATATGATTGCTTTCTTTAAATGTTTTCGAGAAGTGTGAAGGTGAATGAAAACCAACAATGTCAGAAATTTTAGAAATTGTAACATTGGATTGCGACAGTAATTTCTCAGCTTCTTCTAAACGCACATGAATGAGGTAATCAATTGGTGATAAACCTGTTTGCTGTTTGAATAGACGGATGAGATAGTATTTATTAATGTCGACCAAGTCTGAAAGTTCATCCAGCGTGATTTTTTTAGAAAAGTTTTCACGAATATAAGTCTGAATGATTTCAATTTCATTATGCTTAACTTGTGTTGTTGAATCTTTGATTGATAGCTCATTGTTACGCAATACATGAACCATAACGCACTCTAATAATTTCTTTAAGATAATTTCAGATCCACGGAAAGGATTATCCATTTCCATCAACGCCAAATCTAAATAGTGTTTGATAGATTGACTTTTGTCACCTACAATAAATAATTGCTCTTGTGAATTTGCCTCTAAAGAAGAAGTGAATAATACACCACTTAACGTAACTTTAATCCATTCAATTTTTCTAATGGGTGATAAGTCTAATTGGTAGTTAGGATTTAAAATAATTAAATCACGTTTCTTAATTTCGCCTTCTTCATGATTGTGGCGATAACTAGCTGAACCCTTATGTATATATATAATTACGAGTTCATCTTCGGATAAAAGAGATAAATCTTGTCCTAAAGTAATATTTTCTTGAACGATTGATTTAAGCTTTATTGACGCTGAATTTACGTTAGATATATACAAATTTTCAACTCCTTTCAGTTTACAGTAATACTATATTACAATAAATTATCTTTAATGAAAAGCATAATTATCAAATTTTATTAATTATTAATAAAATTTGAAATTAACAAATAAATTATTTTTTATTAATGATGAAAGCCTAACACAAATAGTATTCCATTAAAAGTTTATGGAATTTATTGCTTTGTATTTATATTAATTCTAATCAAGAGATAATAATTAAAACTAATAGAAATAGGAAGATATTAGTTAAAT
Source organism: Fundicoccus sp. Sow4_H7 (assembly GCF_052115865.1). Taxonomy (NCBI): domain Bacteria; kingdom Bacillati; phylum Bacillota; class Bacilli; order Lactobacillales; family Aerococcaceae; genus Fundicoccus; species Fundicoccus sp. Sow4_H7. The sequence goes on from NZ_JBQKME010000013.1 coordinate 32,693, forward strand.
ATAGAGTAAAAAGAATCAATAAAATTGCATATAAAATAAAAAATATGTTTTTATATCAATAAAATATAAGGAGCAAAGAAGATGAAAAATTTTATCTATGATATTCCCACAAAACTCTATTTTGGTCGCGATCAAATCGAAAAGCTACCAGACCTTATTAATCGTTTTGGTAAGAAGGTTTTATTAACTTATGGTGGCGGAAGCATTAAAAAAAATGGTTTGTACGATAAAGTTAAAGATTTACTAAAGAATTGTGAGATTTTTGAATTAAGCGGCATTGAACCAAATCCACGAATCGAATCCGTTAGAAAAGGAGCAGAATTATGTAAAGAACATCAAATTGATGTTATTTTAGCTGTTGGTGGTGGGTCAACAATCGATGCTTCCAAAATGATAGCAGCTGCTGCTAAATATGATGGTGACGCTTGGGATTTAGTTAAAAACCGTGACCTTATTAAAGATGTTTTACCACTTATCGATATATTGACCTTATCTGCTACTGGGACTGAAATGAACACCAGCTCGGTTATCACAAATTTTAAAACGAAGGAAAAAATTGGGACAAGTGCTTATAGCCTCTATCCCTATGCTTCCATTTGCGATCCGACTTATACATTCAGTGTGAATCCATACCAAACAGCTGCTGGAACAGCTGATATTATGTCACATACATTTGAAATCTACTTTAGTCATGAAGAAGAGGTATTTATTCAAGACCGCCTTGCGGAAGGGATTTTAAGTGCTTGTATTCATTATTTACCGATTGCATTAGAAGACCCTCATAACTATGATGCGCGTGCCAATTTAATGTGGGCGTCGACCTTAGCTTTAAATGGTTTAACCAGTTTTGGTAAAGGTGGGCCATGGACCTGTCATCCGATTGAACATGTCTTGTCCGCTTATTATGACATTACTCATGCGGTTGGTCTAGCTATTTTAACACCACGTTGGATGGATTTTGCCGTTAATGAAAAAACCGTTGAACGTTTTGCCATGTATGCTGAAAATGTTTGGGGAATTCCAAAAGGCGATGATTTATTTGCGTCTGCTCGTTTAGCCATCGATAAAACTTATCAATTTTTCTTAGATGTAGGTTTGCCAATGACTTTGGGTGAAGTTGGCATTGAAACAGATGAATATTTTGAAGAAATGGCGATGCAAGCTGCACCCCGCTTAGAAAATTCTTACGTACCTTTAACCAAAGATGATGTCGTAAATATTTTATATGCTTGTCGCCAACCGAGAAAAATGTCCACTTCCTTATAATAAATATCGCAATTATTTCACCGATTGTTAAGCAAAGTTATAATTCTAATACAAAATGATGACATGAAAACATTTTGAACCTACATATGCTAGAATTGATTTAAATAGGCAGAGGAGGGGGATTATGAAAAAATATTGTTTAAAAGCTAAGCTAGCTTTTGTTATTGTGCTTTTACTAGGCTTTACTTTGCCAATTCATTATCAAACACCTGTTTTTGCTCAAAGTCAATCAAGTAGTAGTCAATCCCCAGAAAGTAGCGATCGTGACATATACGAGGAAACTTACCCAAAAGATGAAGAAGAGTCCAGTAGTGCTATCACACCTGAACCACCAGGTTCTTTTGAATCTGAAGAAAGTGAGTCGATTGCTGACAGTCAAGTAGATGAAACGTCAGAATCAGAAGAAAGCATCAGTGAGTCTGTAGAAACAATAGAGTCAGAGTCCGGCTCAAGTGAATCTTCAATTGAAGAAACAAGTCAGACACCGCCTATTCAATCAGAGTCTACTGTGGGGAGTCGCCCAAGACAGTCTAATCGACCTAATCCAACAGAAACAAGACCAGTAGAGCAAACTTCCAATACAAACTTTACTTTAATGTTCACCTTATTAGCCAATCGCTTATATAACAATCAAATGTCAATGGGGTCATGGATGTTTAGACTCGTGAACTCAGATATGATTGATTTACTAGAAGAAAGCTTTGCAGATGTTCTCCCATTCAATTTGATGTCCATTAAATATCGTTCGGCGCTTATCTCCAGTGTGTTTTTTATTACAAGTTTATATCACAGATAATACGAACGCTTAATTATAGTGTTAAGAACATTTGTTCATGGCTATAGTTAGGCGTTTATGTTTTTACTTAAGAGCTGTGTGGTAGAATGATGAAAGGCAAAAGCCTTTAATAAATATAAAGTGAGGAAGTTATGATAAAAGGAATCATTTTTGATAAAGACGGTACATTGGTTGAATTAGGTGATAGTTGGGATCAACCCACCATTGAAGTGGTTGATCTATTACTTAGCCAATCAGAATTAAGTCTTGAAGAGCAGAAAGATTTTAAATTATCCATGGGTGTTACGGATACACATATCCTGAGCAATTCAACCGTTGCTGCAGGAAGTATAGAAGATCAAGCTAAGGTCTTCCAAAAAGTTTTGCCTTTACCGCTAGCTGAAATTATCCAGACGATTGAAAATTATTTCTACCAATTCTTTTTAACGAATCAAGAACCAATCCCGGTGATTGATGGGGTTTTTGATTGTTTAAAAACATTAAAAGAACAAAATTATTTTTTGGGGATTGTCACCAATGATAATCAAAGGTTAACAGAGATCATGTTAGAACGGTCTGGCCTTATGCCTTACTTCGATTTTATTGGCAGTGCCGATCAATATGGTAGTAAGCCTAACTCAATCGCTTTTGACATCATAGAAAAAGAACATGGGCTTAAGCTTAACGAACTTGTTTATGTGGGAGATTCAGCAGTAGACATGGCATATGGCAGTCAAACGCAAGCAGCCATCGGCTTAGCGTTAGATGAGGCTCATTTAGAACATTTAGAGAAAGCAGATTATATTATTCGCTCATTTGATGAACTTGATCCTTTGCTTTCAAAACTAAATGATCATATATCGAAAAAAAAAAAAGAGGTTCCTATGAAAAAGAAGACAATTGTATCTTATGCAGTATTAGCGAGTATGTTTTTTCAAGCTATATCCGTCACTACTTTCGCTCAAGAGAGCGATGCATCCAGTTCGGTCACTGACAGTGAAGTTATTAGTGATGAAACAGAAGAAGCAGCGACGGATTTATTTGCCCTTAATAAAATTGAGTTGGTTGAGGGGAATCCCGTTAGTTTAATTGATGCTCTATATGCTCAACCGTCTTATGTGACGAGTGGTGTGAATTATTTAGATGCTATTAATGATGAGACCTTCGCGGTCCGTTCTTTGAGATATGTTCGTGATGGCGAATCTTATTATCTGATGTTAAGTGCTCCTGAAACGATTAATTCCACTATACTCATTGAGACTGATGAAGGTAAATTTAAAGAGTCCTATATTCCTAGTGATGATTTAATGGCTTCCATGGCAGAAGGCTTAAACAATTACCCTGATTTGTATGCTGGGACAGCCGTTGAAGAATTTTATCAATATGCACAAATGAATAGTGATAGCATCAGTGGACTATTAATTAATAATGACTACGCGACTGACACACATCAATTAATTTTTAACGAAGTTCAAGCAATCGATGCCTACTTGTTATCTCATTTAAAGCAATTCTTTGAGGCCGAAGGTAATGATTTTACGGTGGTCGATTCTGAAATTGGGGATATTTATTATTATGAAGTGACTGATGATAATCACGAGAACTTTCAAACAGTGATGCTAGAAGGCCAAGATGATGAGAGTTCAGAAGAGGTTCAAGCTTTACAAACGTTCTTCAGCCAAGAATTTACAGGTTCAATTGCGATTTCTATGGAAACAGGCTCTATTTCTTTGAGCATGTTGAATGACGAAGGGGCTCAAGCGATTGAATACAATATCCGCTTAGATCAAGTGGCTGTTGCCAGGGCAGAAGATGAACAAGTGATAACTGCAGATGAATTTAACGAGATGATTGGTATTGAGCTGTTTGCTCCTTTAGAAACATCTAATTCTGATGAATAAATACCGTAAGTAAGTTTAGCTGTAAATAAAGTGAGATAGTTTCTGTCTTTTTTCTGCAATGTTTGGTATACTTTATTATAAGAGTGGTTTGAATGTCTAGATTCCTAATAAATAATATCAAAGAAAGATAGAAGGAGACGGTATTGATGAATGAATATGAATGTCTAAATGATGAGCAGATTGAAGAGCAGCGTGATGAAGTTGATTTGATGTTAGATAACAGTTTAATCGAAGAAAAAGCAAATATCTTCAAGGTTCTAGGTGACTTAAACCGTGTTAAGATTGTCGAATTATTGATGAACTATGATCGCCTTTGCGTCTATGAGATTTCTCAGTTTATAGGTGCTTCGGTAGCCACTACCTCTCACCATTTAATTACACTACGAAAAAATGACATTATTACTTCTGAAAAAATTGGAAAACATGTTATTTATTCATTGCAAAATGAAAAAATATCTATTTTATTCGAAACGGCTAATGGCTTAAAGTTAAAATGTGACAAGAGCAATCAATTAGCGAATGCTTAATGAGAATATGAATAAAGGTCCAAACATGCATTTGTTTCGGACTTTTTTTTATCAAAGAAATCAGTGATATTTATTTAAATGATTTTTAATAAATAAAAATGGATTATTTTACTAGAAAACTTGAAAAGAATGCACGCCTCAATTACAATTAGCGATGTATACTGTTTCATGTTTAGTCGGTTATGCTTCTTATAAGTTTGTTTGAATCAAAAATTATTGGAGGGTTTTTATGTTTACCGAAAAAGATACCATTGCAGTGAATACACTTAGAACATTAAGTGTAGACCAAGTAGAAAAAGCGAATTCCGGGCACCCAGGTTTACCAATGGGGGCAGCACCTATGGCTTATGCTCTATGGGCAGGGCATTTAAATGTGACAGCTGCTAAAGCAGACTGGATTAACCGTGACCGTTTTGTTTTATCAGCTGGTCATGGGTCAGCATTATTATACAGCTTACTTCATACGGCTGGCTTTAACGTGACCACGGATGATTTAAAAGATTTCCGTCAGTTAAACAGCAAAACACCGGGACACCCAGAAGTTAATTACACGGAAGGTGTTGAGGCTACAACAGGGCCATTAGGGCAAGGGGTAGCTCAAGCAGTTGGTATGGCTTTGGCTGAAACCCATACAGCAGCTATTTATAATACCGATGATCATAAAGTTATCGACCACTATACATACGCTCTTGTTAGTGATGGCGATTTGATGGAAGGTATTGCTTATGAGGCAACGTCATTTGCTGGTAAGCAAAAATTGGGTAAATTGATTTTCTTATACGATAGTAATGATATTTCCTTAGATGGTGATTTAAACAAAGCGTTTGTAGAAAATATTCAAAAACGTTTTGAAGCCATCGATTGGCAATATTTACGTGTAGAAGATGGCAATGATTTAAATGCGCTGAATGAAGCCATTGAAGCTGCTAAAGCCAACACAGACCAACCCACTTTAATTGAAGTGAAAACTGTCATTGGTTTTGGTTCAGAAAATGAAGGGACTCATAAAGTCCATGGTAGTCCGTTAGCTAAAGATGATTGGGCCAATGTAAAAGTTAAATATGGCTGGGAGCACGAAGCTTTTACTATTCCTGAAGAAGCTAAAAGCTTATTCGAGGAAAAAGTAATCACTCGCGGTAAAGAATCTTACGATGCTTGGGAGGCTTTATTTGCTGACTATCAAAAAGCAAATCCTGAGTTAGCTGATACGATGCTAAAAGCTTTTGCAGGTGAGCTACCTGAAAATTATGACAGAGAATTAGAATTCCAAAGCGCAGATACTAAAGCCGCAGCAACGCGTGCTTCAAGTGGAAAAGCTATTCAAGCATTAGCTAAAGCAGTTCCACAATTATGGGGTGGGGCGGCAGACTTATCAAGTTCTAACAAAACCATGAACGAATCAGCGGACGACTTTGAGCCGACTAACCGTTCAGGGCGTAATATCTGGTTTGGAGTTAGAGAGTTTGCTATGGCTGGTATTTTAAATGGTGTCATGTTACATGGAGGAACTAAGATTTACGGTGGAACCTTCTTTATCTTTACGGACTATTTAAAAGCAGCCGTTAGACTTGCTGCCTTATCACAATTACCAGTGACTTATGTGATGACGCATGACTCTGTAGCAGTTGGAGAAGATGGACCTACACATGAGCCAATCGAACAACTAGCTGGTTTTAGAGCCGTTCCTAACTTAAACTTAATCCGTCCAGCAGACGTTAACGAAACATTTGTTGCATGGAAGATTGCACTTGAGTCTAAAGAACGTCCAACCATGTTAGTCTTATCTCGTCAAGATGTACCAGTTCTTGAAGGTACACAAACATTAGCTGAAGAAGGTGTCCGTAAAGGTGCTTACATTGTTTCAGCTGCTTCAAACGATCAACTTGACGGTATTTTAATTGCGACAGGTTCTGAAGTAGCCTTAGCTGTTGAAGCTCAAGCAGCTTTAAAAGAAGAAGGTATTGAAGTTTCAGTTGTATCAATGCCAGCTCAAAATATTTTTGATGAGCAATCGGCAGAATATAAAGAAAGTGTCCTACCATCAGCGGTTCGCAACCGTATGTCAATTGAAATGGGCGCCACTTTTGGTTGGGGCAAATATGTTGGATTAGATGGCCTTACATTAGGTATTGACCGCTTTGGTGCTTCTGGTAAAGGAGAAGAAGTCGTTGAATTCTTCGGCTTTACAGTAGATAACATCGTTTCTGAATATAAAAAAGCGTTTAATAAATAACGCTATACTAAAGACAGGTCGCTTGCCGATCTGTTTTTTTTACATGGAGATTTCGCTTGTAGCAAAGACTTTAAATAGCTATAATCAAATTAATATAGAAAAATTCAAAAAGCGAATATACAAAGAACGGGAGGTAGTGTTTTTGCTTAAAAAAATAATAAATAACTCGACCTATGCTAGGATTTTTATCTATCTTCTGTTAATTCTCATCCAAATTGCTTGGTGGTATTTTATTTTTACAAATATCATTACACATTCTGCTTGGTTGAATGCTGTATTAACTCTTTTTTCGATTTTAATGATATTATATTTAGTCAATAAAAACGAAAGTGCTGCTTATCGAATCAGTTGGATCATTGTGATATCCTTGATGCCCATTTTCGGTGGCTTACTTTATGCTGCTATGGGGAACAAAAGACCTCAAAAACGAATGTCTCGATTATTGAATAATCAATCTAAATTACATTTACATGAGATGGAGACTGTTCCTTCGGCTAAATCATTATTATCAGCCAAAGATCAGCGTCTAGCTTCTTTGAGCCAATACATTGATGATTATGGGGATAGTCCTGTTTATACGAATACTGCTGTAAAATATTTCCCATCGGGAGAAGACATGATGTCGACACTGCTCCATGATTTGGAACAAGCCAAAGAACATATATTTATTGAGTTTTTTATCATTGAAGATGGCTTAATGATGCAGCAAATATTTGATATATTGAAAAAGAAAGCAAAAGAAGGGGTGGATGTTCGTCTCATTTATGACGACTTTGGTTGTTTGTTACGATTACCCTCTGATTTTAATAAGCAAATGGAAGCTGAAGGGATTAAGACCTTAAAGTTTAATCCGGTTATGCCGATTTTATCTCTTGTTTATAATACGCGTGACCATCGTAAAATGATCATTATAGACCGACAAGTCGGCTATACAGGCGGCTTAAATATTGCCGATGAGTACATTAACCATGTTGAACGCTTTGGTTATTGGAAAGATAATATGATTCGGATGGAAGGACCTGCTACTTGGAATTTAACGGTTCTTTTCCTAAATATGTGGAATGCTTTTTATCCAACGGATGACTCCTATCATCATTTTAAACCGATTGAGAAAATGGATGAGACTTTTGAATTAATGGCACAATCCAAAGAAGCGGATAGCTTAGGCTATGTTCAATCCTTTGGTGATTCACCTTTAGATGATGAAGTACTCGGTGAAAGTGTTTATCGAGATATGTTAAATACTGCAAAAGACTATGTTTATATTTATACACCTTATCTGGTAGTGTCGTATGAATTACAAATAGCTTTAACCTTGGCTGCCAAAAGAGGGGTGGATGTTCGTTTAATGACACCTGGTATACCTGATAAACCCATTGTCTATCGGATGACACGCTCATACTACCGGCCTTTAATTGAAGGCGGCGTTAAAATATACGAATATACGCCAGGCTTTTTACATGCCAAGACATTTATTGTCGATGATAAAATGGTTAACATTGGAACCATCAATCTGGATTATCGATCTCTTTACCTTCATTTTGAAACAAGTACGATGTTGTATTATCATCCAGTGATTAAAGATATAAAAGCAGACTTTTTAAACGCTCAAGCTGTTTCTAAGCAAGTTCAGTTTTCTGATTTCAAAACGAATTCTCTCGGTGCTTTCTGGGATGCTATTTTAGGTTTGATTGCGCCTTTTGTGTAAAAATAATAGACGACGAGTACCCAAAGTGTCCTTCGTTTTATTAACGAGTACCCAAAGTGTGCCTCGTTTTCTTAACGAGTGCCCAAAGTGGTCCTCGTTTTTTTAACGAGTACCCAAAGTGTCCCTCGTTTTTTTAACGAGTACCTAAAGTGTGCCTCGTTTTTTTAACGAGTACCTAAAGTGGTCCTCGTTTTTTTAACGAGTACCTAAAGTGGTCCTCGTTTTTTTAACGAGTACCCAAAGTGGTCCTCGTTTTTCTGACGAGTACCCAAAGTGGTCCTCGTTTTTTCGGCGAGTACCCAAAGTGGTCCTCGTTTTTCTGACGAGTACCCAAAGTGGTCCTCGTTTTTCTGACGAGTACCCAAAGTGGTCCTCGTTTTTTTAACGAGTACCCAAAGAGGTCCTCGTTTATTTGACGAGTACCCAAAGAGGTCCTCGTTTATTTGTCGAGTTTAAAACATTAGCCTCGTTTTATCGACGACAACCAAAAGGGCACATTACTCATCGTCTAAAATTTTCATTTTATGTCAGATGATACATAAATTTGGCAGGAAAAGCTAAACTGATTCGGCGTTACTGTGGACGAAAAAGCATGTTTTGCTTATAATAGTATAGGTATGGGAATTTAGTAAGGAGGTCAGAACATGACAACTTCAAATCAAGAACATAATATAATACTTGAAGATAATGATATAAAAATTTTTAAAGGTTTAACACAACTAGAAATTGCTATCAATGAGCAATTACTTGATATTTTAGATTTAAATGCAGAACAATTAACCTATTATTTAGAAGACGCCATCTTGGAAAATCCTTTTATTGATTTAGACTATGCAGTTGAATCTTTTTTAGGTAAAAATGCCCAATTTATTCCAGAACAAAAAGTAACGGGTATTGAGTCTCAATTACCGACATCACCGCAGAGTCTTGCTGTCTTCTTATTTGAGCAAATCATGATGTTTCGTCAGACAGAGATTCGCGATATGATGGTACGCCTGGTTGATTATTTAGATGATAATGGATTTTTACCTTATACCTATCAAGAATTGACTAAAGAAATCGAAGGAACATCAGAAATGGTTGTGCTCGATGCCATGACTTTAATCAAAACATTAGAACCTGCAGGTGTCGGTGCCTATGACCTACAAGAAAGTTTAATGATTCAAACAGAGCGAGATTTGCATGCTCCGAATGTAGCCTATTATTTATTAGAAGAATTTTATAATGAAATAATGGAAAAAGATTATGTGGAAATCCAACAAAAAACGGCCATTACAATCGATGAAATTAAGCAGTCAGTGAATTATTATCACACTTTAAGACCTGTGCCAGCAACACTATTTGATCGTCAAGCTAAAATTAATTTGATCCCTGATGTGACTTTATCGGTTAAAAATGATCAACTTGCTTTAAGATATAACCGTCAATATTACCCTAAAATCAATTTTAACCAAAAATATTATGAAGAAATGCAAAGGGAACAAGACCTTACCTTGCAACAATATATCGAACCGAAAAAAGAAGCCTATAATGAGCTGACGAAAAATTTGCGTAAACGTGAACAGCTCATTTTAGAAGTGGTTCAAGCCATTATTATTGCACAAAGTGATTTCTTCTTTAATGATGTAACAGAGAAAAAACCTTTACTAATCAGAGATCTAGCTGAGACGACTCGTTTGTCCGAGCCAATTATTAAGCTAATTGTCACTAATAAAAACATTCAATTTAAAAAATCGGTGATGCCTTTAACGGACTTTATTAATGTAGCGAGTCACGAAGGACGTGGAGGTTTAACTGCTAAGAAAATTAAGGAAATCATCCATAATTTCTTAAAAGAAGCACCTAAATCCATGACTGACCAAGAAGTTGTGGAAGAATTGGCTAAGCAAAAAGTTATTATTTCAGAACGTTTGATTAGTAACTATAGAAGCCAACTTTAAAAACGATGAAAATACCCGCATTTCGATACAAACATCAAAATGCGGGTTTTCTGTATGTCTAACCATTAATTCGAACTGTAAGTAAATAAAGGTTTGGTACTATTGGTTAAATGGTAAGGCGTTAGCTCTTGTGTGCTTTCATCATAATAAGAAATCATCACTAAGCGATTGCCTAACTCGGTTAAAGCAACAGTTAACAATTCAATGTCACTGTCATCATAAATATTATTGGCTTGAGTATAAGTCATAGGCACAATAATTCGAGCGACATAAACTGTATCATCAGCTAATTCCATTTGAATTTGATCAACACTGGCGTTAAGTTCGCTTAAGGAAGTATTGTTTGCGAGTGCTGTCTCGATAGCATCTAGGTTTTCTTCGTCAATTCTTGTTTGTACATTTTCTTTTTCTTGATTAGTGTATTGAGACGCATAGTAGTCATCAATTGCGCTCTTTAAGTCGGATTTGTTAACATCACTTGGAATCGTGGAAGCTGGGTATTCGGAATCCCCAACAATGGATTCATCAAATAGAGGACCTGATTCCTCTTCTGAACTTGTTTCTAGCACACTTTCACTCTCGCTCGCTTCTTCTTCTGAAGACGCAGATGATTCTGACTCCGATTCTTCTTTAATACTTGTTTCTTCACTTTCTTGTGTTTCAACCATCTCAGAGCTAGAAGAATCAATGACCTCCGTGGTTTGGTTGGACTGGCCATAAAAATATGTAAATAAATATATAAGGGCTGCGATTAATAAAACGATTAAAACAATCATCCCTTTTTGGTTAGAACCTGATCTTCGCATATAGAAATATTCCTTTCACATCATTAGTAGTTATAAGCATATCAAAATAAGGACAAATTACCATAACAAGAAAATGACAAATTTTTTTCATAAATTAAAAAGCTTCTACTTGCTCAAGCTGATAACAGTTTGTATAATTAACGTTGCTAACTATTTCGCCAGTAAAAAGACCTAAAAAAGAAGGTGAATCCTTGAAAGATGAAGCAATCGTTAAACAAATTCAAGAAAATAACCGCAATATATATCAACTCGGACTTAAATTTTTTGACGGAATTAAAACCATGCCTTTTAGTGAATACATCCTTTTATGTCAGTTAATTGAAAAGAAAAAAACCCCAACTCCTCTAAATATCACTCAATTAACCTATGAACTAGAGGTAACTAAGCCAGCAATTTCGAGGACCGTAAAGGCTTTAGTCGATAAAGAATATGTTATGCGGACGATTGATCCCAATGATCGTCGTGCAACTTATTTAGAGCTGACTTCAGAAGGTGAGGAACAATGCCATCACATTAGCACTCAATTACAGAAATTTATGTCTCTGGTATATGAAAATATTCAAGAGCAAGAGCTAGAAGACTACCTTAAGACGGGGAATAAAATATTTGCAGCCATGCAAGCAGTCTATCAAATGTCGATTGAAGGAGAGAAAGAATGAAAAAGTTATTTCGTCAGTTACAACCGCACTGGGGAACGGTCATCGTTATTATTGTTTTCCATATTTTGCATGCCTACACCATACTGCTGTTACCAGATTATACGTCTAGGCTGATTGATGTCGGGATTCAAAATGAAGGATTTACTGAAGCAGCACCTTTGGCGATGACATCAAAAAGTTATGACAGCTTGAAACAAATCATGCTACCAGAAGAACTCGATGTTTTAGAAGCCAATTACCAACAAGGATCGGATGGTATTTATTATTTAGAAGAATCAGCTTCGAATCAAACCGAACAGCTGGAGTTTATTGGTTCGCATTTAGAAATGCCTCTGGCTATTTATCAAATGAGTCAAGAAATGAGTACAGAAGATGCGAATGCCATGATGAGTCAAATGGATTTAAGTTCACTTAATTTAGAAGATATTCGAACTGAGATTTCTAAACAATTGGATTCATTAGGCGACGCTACTGTTCATAGTGCAGCGATGCAGGCAGTTGCTCGTCAACACCGAGAGACAAATATTGACACCAGCCCGTATCAGCAGGGATATTTATTTAGAGAAGGTAGTGTGATGGTGGTCGTTTCGGTATTGGCCATGCTTTTTGCATTGGGGGCACATTATTTTGCGGCTCGAATTGGAGCGGCGATCGGACACCGTTTGCGGGAAAGTATTTTTGAAAAAGTCCTTCGATTTTCGCAAAAAGAAGTGGATCGTTTTTCAGCAGCTTCTTTAATTACACGGAGTACCAACGATATACAGCAAATTCAACTGGTGATGACTTTATTTTTAAGGGTCATTTTATTCTCGCCAATTCTAGCTTTTGGTGGAATTTTCTACGTTATTCGTACAGGTGCTAATATGACTTGGATTGTTGCTTTAGCTGTTGGTCTTGTGATGGTTATGGTCGGGATTCTGTTGTTTTTAACGATGCCACGATTTAAGATGTTGCAGTCTTTTATTGACCAAGTGAACTTAATTGCGCGTGAAATTTTAACAGGTTTACAAGTTATTCGCGCTTTTGGACGTCAAAATTATGAAGCCAAACGATTTGATAAGGCTAACGTTCAGTTGCGGGATACTTATCTCTTTGTTGGACGGATGATGTCTTTAATGATGCCGTTGATGATGTTAATTATGAATGTTATTTCTGTCTTAATTGTATGGGTAGGTGGCCATCATATTGCTGATGGGAATATGCAAATCGGTGAGTTAACGGCTTATATTAATTATACGATGCAGATTATCTTTTCTTTCTTAATGTTTTCCATGATGGGGATGCAAGTTCCACGTTCGATTGTTGCCTCAGACCGTGTTTATGAAGTTCTTGATACAGATATTTCGATTGCGGATAAGAAAGATCCGATTATATTAGAAAATCCAAAAGGTCTGATTCGTTTTGAAGATGTCGCTTTTAAATATGAAGGTTCGGATGAAAATATTCTTGAAGGAATTCAATTTGAAGCCCAACCTGGGAAAACAACGGCGATCATCGGTAGTACGGGTAGCGGGAAATCAACTTTACTAAATCTCTTGTTACGTTTTTATGATGTAACTGAAGGAAAGATAACGATTGACGGAGTTGATATTCGCGACTTGAGTTTGGAACAATTACGTGACTTAATTGGGTATGTTCCGCAAAAAGGTGTCCTGTTTTCGGGGACGATTGAAAGCAATGTGACCTATGCTGATGCGAGTATTAGCCCGGATCAAATGCATGAAGCAGCTGAGATTGCGCATGCAACGGAATTTATTGATGAAAAACCGGATGGATATCAATCTGCGATTTCACAAGGTGGTACTAACGTCTCAGGTGGGCAAAAGCAACGCTTATCGATTGCAAGAGCCATTGTTAAACAACCGAAAATATTCTTATTCGATGATAGTTTTTCTGCCTTGGATTACCGAACGGATGCTTCTTTACGTAAAGCCTTAGGTGAGAAAACACAAGATGCAACGGTTATCATTGTTGCCCAACGGATTAGTACGGTTTTAAATGCTGATCAAATTATCGTGTTAGAAGAAGGACGTGTAGTTGGTAAAGGTGACCATTTATCCTTAATGGAAGACTCGCAAGTATACCGCGAAATTGCGACATCTCAATTATCGCAAGCTGAAATTGAACGTCAAAAAGAAAAAGGTCGTCAGATTAAGCTGGAAGGAGTGAACGGCATTGGCTAATAATAAAACGAACAATCAAGAATCTTTTGATCCTGAAGTAAATGAAGAAAACCAAGACAAAGCCGTTAAGCGCCCGGCTTCGCAAGGAACGGCACTAGCAGCTGCCGAAAAGCCAGATGATTTTATGGGCAGTATTAGTCGGATTTTCAAAGAAATTCTTAAGCAAAAATGGCTGATGCTGGTCGTATTCATTTCTTCCATCGTATCCGTCGTTTTAAGCACCATGGGTCCTCGTATTTTAGGACAGGCAACGACAGAATTATTTAATGGTGTGGTTGCCCAGCTTCAAGGAACGGGTTCAATTGATTTTACGCGTATTAGGGATATTCTACTGTTTGTCTTGTTCATTTATCTTTTAAGTGCTGTCTTTTCAGCCTTGCAAGGATTTATTATGACAAATGTGACAGAAAATGTGACCTATAGTTTAAGGAAGCGGCTGTTAGAAAAAATTGATAAAATGCCCATGAAATATTTTGAATCTCGCCCTTATGGTGAAGTACTTTCTCGTATTACCAACGATATTGATACCTTAGGTGGAGGTTTGAGTCAAAGTATTACACAAATTTTAACCTCTATCCTAACCATGATAGGGATTACTTACATGATGTTCAGTATAAATGTCACAATGGCCTTGATTGTAATGGTTGTTTTACCGGTGAGTATTTTTATGATTCGTTTTCTGATGCGTCGTTCACAAAAATTTTTCCAAACCCAGCAACGGTCATTAGGGATTATTAACGGGCAAATTGAAGAAGTTTTTGCCGGTCAAAATATCGTTAAAGCTTTCAACCAAGAAGGTTCAGCTCTGGAAAGCTTTATGAAGGAAAACGATGAACTTAAAGAATCAGCTTGGAAATCCCAATTTTTCTCTGGCATTATGTTTCCTTTAATGCGTTTAATCGGGAACTTAGGTTATGTAGCGGTTGTCATCAGTGGAGCCTATATGGCGATTATGGGACGGATTTCGGTCGGCGATATCCAAGCTTTTACGCAATACGTTGGTCGCTTTACCCAGCCAATTACTCAAATGGCTCAAACTGTGACCCTCATGCAGTCGATGGCAGCGGCGGGGGAACGTGTTTATGAATTTCTGGACGAAGCAGAAGAAGATCAACATTCAGGACAAACATTGGATGTTGATAAAGTCGAAGGAAATGTTGCCTTTGACCAAGTGAAATTTGGTTATAATCCTAACCAAGCAGTTATCCATCAATTTAGTGCTGAAATTAAACCCGGACAAAAAGTTGCCTTAGTTGGACCTACGGGAGCTGGGAAATCAACTGTCGTTAAACTATTAATGCGTTTTTACGATGTGAATAGTGGAAAAATCATGATTGATCATGTTGACAGCAGTCATTACAGTCGTGTGTCTTATCAACAAGCTATGGCGATGGTTTTACAAGATACTTGGCTCTTTAATGGTAGCCTCATGGAAAATATCCGTTATGGTCGCTTGGATGCAACCGATGAAGAAGTGATTGAAGCGGCTAAAGCGGCTCGCGTTCACCACTATATTACTTCGCTAGCAGGTGGTTATGATTTTGAACTAAACGAGGAAGCCTCCAATATTTCACAAGGACAAAAGCAATTGTTAACGATCGCACGTGCCATTTTAGCAAACCGTCCCATTCTTATTTTGGATGAAGCGACCAGCTCGGTGGATACACGGACTGAAATTCTCATCCAAGAAGCGATGGACCGCCTGATGGAAGGACGCACGAGCTTTATTATTGCCCACCGTTTATCAACCATCCGCAATGCTGATTTAATTTTATATATGGAACACGGCGATATTGTTGAACAAGGCAACCACCAAAGCCTAATGGATATGAATGGCCGCTATGCCGACCTATATAATAGCCAATTCGTTACCCAATAACCCTCCTAATAAATATCTCTGCTTTTAATTATTTTTAATAAAATTTGTTTTAACTTAATTTGTTTACCGATTATAGCCTTGTTATAATGGTTGATGTTGTATGTCTAATCAGAGATATTTATTCATAGGAGCGTTGAGAATGTATCGGATATTACAAATAATTTGGCGATTTTTAATCGGTATCATTAAACTAATCCTATTTGGCTTGGTTGTGTGTATTTCGCTCATTACGGTCATTAATTTTTTTGTGATTGGATCGACTTACGGCGATTTTTATACAGTTTCTGACTTAGCTACAACGGAAATGATGGTGGATGAAGTTCCGATTTTAGTTTTAGGAGCAGGCATTATTGATAATTCAAAACCATCTGGGATTCTAGCTAATCGTTTAGATATGGCGATTGAACTCCATCAATTAGCACCTAATAAAACAATTGTCGTTAGCGGTGACCATACGGATCAATATTATAATGAAGTTGCAGTAATGCAAGATTATTTAATTGAACATGGCGTCGATGAAAAGAAGATTCTTTTAGACCCGAAGGGTTATTCGACTTATGAGAGTATTGAGCAGTTACCACAAATAATGGATACAGAGCGTGTGATTATTTGTACACAAGGTTACCATTTATCCAGAGCCTTAATGATTGCTAAGGGATCGGGCTTAGAAGCTGTGGGCGTCCCGTGTGAAGAAGTGGGATCCGGACGCTTTAAACGTGAAGTCCGAGAAATATTTGCTCGCGTGAAAGATGTTATGGTCGTCTACTTTGGATATGAGCAACCTTTTATATAGACAAAAGCCTATTGCAAAGGTGTTTATGAAGATTTTTCTAATACTTCAAATTAAATTCTCATTTTAGCTTGACATATGTTAATTTGTTGAATAGAATAGACTCATCAAATAAAATAATTCTT
Organism: Fundicoccus sp. Sow4_H7; assembly: GCF_052115865.1. Taxonomy (NCBI): domain Bacteria; kingdom Bacillati; phylum Bacillota; class Bacilli; order Lactobacillales; family Aerococcaceae; genus Fundicoccus; species Fundicoccus sp. Sow4_H7. Next base: position 49,485 of record NZ_JBQKME010000013.1, read on the forward strand.
AAAAGAGGGAACCGAAATGTGTACAATTGGTAAATTACAAGTTAAACGATACTTTTACAGCTATTTTAGATAGTGTTTGTGTCTTATTCCTAGATACAAACACCAAAACGAAAGTTTGTATCTATGAAGAGCTGTGTAATTAACCATGCCTGCATAGATGATAAAAATCTAATGCAGGATTTGTAAAAGTTACGCATATTTTGAAGCTTCTTTGCGTATATACAAGACCGATTTAGATTTTTATCTAAGTCGGTCTTTTTGTTTGATAAAGATAAAAATAATAACAAGCAAAAATAGGAGGAAGAAAAATGAAAGATATAGAACGATATTTGAAGAAGATTAAAGTGGCTTTACATGTTTTGCCTTTGTTAGCAGCATCAGTGCTGACTGCAGCTCCTGTTGTTAATGCTCAAGAAAAAGAAGCAATTTCCGTTGGGATTTTGCAGTATGTTGAACATGATTCCCTAGATGCTAACCGTGAAGGCTTTATCGCTGGATTGGAAGAAGAAGGATATGTTGAAGGTGAAAATTTAACCATTAATTATTTAAATGGTGCAGGAGATAACTCAAATTTACAATCAATGAGTGAGAACTTATTAAGTTCCAATGATTTTGTCTTTGGGATTGCGACACCAGCAGCCCAGTCGCTGGTCAATGGGGCTTCTGACACACCGATTTATTTCTCATCGGTAACCGACCCGATTGAAGCCGGCTTGGTTGATAGTTTAGATGAAAAAGAACAAAATGTAACCGGGACAATTGATGCAGCTCCAATTGCCGAACAAATCGAATTATTGCTAAAAACAAAAGATGATATTCAACGCGTAGGAATTTTATACAATTCCGGTGAAGCGAACTCAGTAAGTGAAGCCAACCGTGCCGAAGAAGTTATGATGGAAAAAGGGATTGAAGTCAGCCATCATACAGTAACTTCTACCAATGATATTAATCAAGTGATGAGTGCTTTAGTCGATGAAGTGGATGCTATTTTCTTAGTGACGGATAATACCATTGCAAGTGCCATGGCCTTAGTGGGTGATTTAGCAAAAGAAGCTCAATTAGCACTAGTAGGTGGTTCTAAAGAAATGATCTTAGAAAATGGTTTAGCCACTTATGGTTTGGATTACTTTGAATTAGGTAAACAAACAGCCAAAATGTTAGTGCGTCAAATCGATGAAGGACTTGATGCCAGTGCGATTCCTGTTGAATCAGCTGAAAACTTAGAATTAGTTGTCAATGAAGAAGTGGCTGAAATATTAGGTATTGAACCAAGCAGCCTTCAATTAGATACAGAATAGGAGAATTAATTTATGAAAAAATTAACAAATCGATTTAGTCTGATTATTGCATTGGTCTTATCACTGAGCTTATCTATTTTAAGTCCTCTAACAGCTCTGGCTCAAGACGAAGATACGGAACCTATCCGAATTGGCGTTTTGCAATTTGTAGAACACGAGGCCTTAGACGCTGTTCTGAAAGGATTTGAAGAGACATTGAATGCTTCTGACTTTGCTGATCGCATTGAGTGGGATATCCAAAATGGAAATGGCGATCAGGCAAATTTACAATCCATTAGTGAAAAGTTAGCTCGCGATAATGATATTTTGTTTGCGATTGCAACACCTGCTGCTCAGTCGCTAGCTGTTATTGAAACGGAAAAACCATTATTTATTGCAGCTGTAACCGATCCGGTTGAAGCAGGTTTAGTCGAATCATTAGACAAACCGAATACAAATGTGACGGGTACAAGTGATATGGCCCCTATTGCAGAACAAGTTGATTTCTTGATTCGTAATTTTCCTGATGTAGAAAATGTTGGTTTGATATATAATTCTAGTGAAGTCAATTCTGTCGTATTAGTTGAACTTGCAATTGAAGAGTTAGAAGCTCACGGTTTAACGACACACGCAGGAACGGTAACGAGTTCAAATGATATTGCACAAGTTATGAATTCATTAATTCCAGAAGTTGAAGCGATGTTTATGGTAACGGACAATACCATTGATAGCTCAATTGCTTTAGTGGGTGACATGGCTAAAGAAGCAGGCATTCCAACCATTGGTTCATCGGACTCAGTAGTAATGACAAATGGTTTAGCTACTTTATCCAACTCCTATGAAGATTACGGCATCCAAACGGCTAATATGGTTATCCGCATGCTAGAAGATGACTTAAATCCAGCAGAGATGCCTGTAGAATTAGCAGATAATCATCAAGTCATTGTAAACCCAGACTTTGCTGAGGCCTTAGGTATTGATCCAGAATCGATTAAATAATCCGATATAATAAAAAGAAAGAGGTATTTTCAAGATGTTAGACATTATCATTTCAAGTTTAGCCCAAGGTGTGGTCTGGGCTATTATGGCAATAGGGGTTTTTATTACATATCGCTTACTAAATATCGCTGATATGTCAGCTGAAGCTGTCTTCCCACTAGGAGGAGCAGTGAGTGCGATTATGATTACAAACGGAGCGAATCCTCTCGTTGCCACAGCCTTTGCAATCGTAGCTGGGGGGCTAGCTGGAATGGTAGCGGGCTTAATCCATACTAAAATGAAAATACCTCCTTTATTAACTGGGATTTTAGTTTTAACAGGCTTGTATACGGTCAATATGCATGTGATGGGTAGACCTAACATTGCCCTTATTGGTGCTAATACTATTTTTAAAGGCATGACCGATTATTTAGCGCTTGGAAGAAATATTCCCGTAATTATTATCGCATTAATCATTGTAGCGTTGATTATTTTAATCTTAAATGCTTTTTTGCATACAGAAATTGGTTTAGCCCTTCGTTCAACGGGTGATAACGAACAAATGAGTCAGGCGAATGGGATTAATACGGATCGTATGAAAATCTTAGGTTATATGATTGGAAATGGATTGATTGCATTGGCTGGATCTTTAGTTGCTCAAAAAGACGGTTTTGCTGATATTGGGATGGGAACAGGAACAATTGTTATCGGAATGTCCTCCTTAATTATTGCAGAGGTCATTATCCCTAATCAGCCATTGGGTATTCGTTTAAGTACGATTGTAATGGGAAGTTTTATTTATCGTATTATCATCGATTTAATTTTAAATCAAAAATACTTCAAAGTAGAACCTTACGATATTAAATTATTCTCTGCTGTTTTACTGGGTTTGGTTTTATTTCTACCAGAGATGAAAAAACAATTTGCTAAACGACGTCGCAATGGCCAACTGACAGGAGGTAAATAAGATGCAATTACAATTAAAAAATATCCATAAAACCTTCGAAGCAGGTACGGTGAATGAAAACCATGTTCTAAAAGGCATCGACTTAAGTCTAGAGGCAGGAGATGTTGTCACTTTAATTGGTGGAAATGGAGCCGGAAAATCTACCTTATTAAATACCATTTCCGGTGGACTTCAACCAGACGTTGGATCTGTTGAAATTAATGGGATTGATGTGACCAGTTGGTCAAATGACAAAAGAGCTGGCTTAGTCTCATATGTTTTCCAAGACCCTAAAATGGGGACAGCCTCTCGTTTGACCATTAAAGAAAACATGGCGATTGCTAATCGACGCGGTCACAAACGGTCATTGCGTTGGGGCGTGCAAAAAAATGATTTACCTATGATGCAAGCACAATTAGCCCGTTTAGGTTTAGGTTTAGAAAACCGTTTGACAATGGAAGTTGCCTACTTATCAGGTGGGCAACGGCAAGCATTAACCTTGTTGATGGCTACCTTATTACGTCCAGAATTGCTACTGTTAGATGAACACACCGCTGCATTAGACCCTAAAACCAGTGAAATGGTACTTGAGTTGACAGAGAAAATCATTACGGAAGAAAATTTAACCGCCTTAATGATTACCCACAATATGCAAGATGCCATTCGCTATGGGAATCGACTGATTATGTTACACCAAGGTAAAATTATTTTAGACGTCAAAGGCGAAGAGAAAAAGAATCTAACCGTCGTTGAATTAATCGAAATGTTCAAACAACAAAGTGGTTCAGAAATCACTTCGGATGCTATGTTGTTGGCATAGATATTTATTTTAAAATAGTAGTGAAGAAGTCATGCAGTTGGCGTCTTTACTACTGTTTTTTTTTGATTAAATATTTCCGTCTTAAGTCGGTTGTCACAAACAAAGTTTTAGGGAATAATTAATCTATCGTATTTTTTTGCTTAAAAATTAGCAATATATTGGAAAAAATTGTTATAATACGATTAGTTACAATTTATAGGAGGTCAATGTATGTACCCAATGTATGGATATTATGATTCAACCATATTTTTAGTTCTTATTGGTTCTGCCATTGTTATGTTTGCTCAGTATAAAGTTCAATCAACCTTTAACCGTTATAATCAGTTAGATTCTCGAAGTGGTATGACTGGGAAAGAGGTTGCGCGTCGTATTTTAGATACTGCTGGCTTACATGATGTGGTTGTTGAACAAGTTGCAGGCAATTTAACCGATCATTATGATCCGCGTAATAAAATTTTACGTTTATCACAAGCCACTTATAATGTTAGCTCAATTGCAGCCATTGCTGTGGCAGCCCATGAAACCGGCCATGCAATTCAAGACAAAGAAGGTTATGCCTTTTTAAGATTTAGATCCTTAATTGCGCCCGTTGTACAAATCGGATCATCATTAGCTGTTCCAATGATGTTGCTGGGATTATTATTGAATATTTTTTCCTTGGTTAATCTAGGAATTTTTGCATTTGGATTGGTATTAATTTTCCAAATCATTACCTTACCAGTTGAATTTAATGCAAGTAGTCGTGCGATTGCTATTATTGATAATCAGCAAATCATTACAGATGAAGAAAAACCAGCCGCTAAAAAAGTATTAAATGCAGCCGCATTTACTTATATTGCAGCGACCTTGAACTCAGCTCTAACGTTACTTCGCTTTATTTTAATGTCCCGTCGTCGAAACTAAATTGAAGGAGTGGCCATTAATGAAATTTTGGCACAAAAATAAGAAGAATTTCGTCACTAAGCAACGTGCAGATGATTTAATCGCAAAAACCGAGACGGTTGTTAGCGAAATGTCACCCATTAACATCTTAGTAGCAGGGAAAACCGGCAGTGGTAAAAGTACCCTAATAAATGCCTTGTTCCGTGAAAATATCGCTGAAACAGGCGTTGGCATGCCTATTACCCAAACCGTTCAAAAGCTCACAAAAGAAGGAATTCCTTTAACCTTATACGATACGAAAGGTCTTGAATTACAAGAAGAATCGCAACAGGCAGTCATCAAAGATTTATCAGAATTGATTTCACGACAAAAAAATCTTGGCGAAAAAGAAGCGATTCATGTTGTTTATTACTGTTTAAATGCTAATATGGCACGAATTGAACAGTATGAGCTGGATTTAATCAAAGCTTTAGGCCAACAATTACCCGTTATTTTAGTGTTAACACAAACCTTAGGTGAAGAAAATAAAACATTTGAAATTTACATTAATCAATTAGCTCAAGCAATTCCAGTCAAAGCTGTTATCGCCGTATTAGCGAAAGATTTTACACTACAAGGCAATCAAAGCATTAAAGCCTTTGGCTTGCAAGAGTTAATTGATAAAACAATTGAATTGATACCTAGTCAGCAATATCAGGCTTTTATCAATGCCCAACAAATAGATATTCAACGAAAAGTTGACCATGCTAAACGTTGGGCGAAAACATACGTTAAAACTGCCTTCGGGGTAGGCTTTTCGCCAATCCCTATTTCGGATGCGGCTTTGTTAGTTCCCATGCAAATTACGATGATGGCACACATCACCGCAATTTTTGGTTTATCCTTAGATAAAGCCCAAATTATTAGTGTTTTAGCAGGTATCGGTGGGACAGGCACGACTACGATGCTAGGAAAATATTTAGTAAGTTCAGCCTTTAAATTAATTCCAGGTATCGGAACAGTCTCAGGTGGTTTGATCAGTGGGACCACAGCCGCCATGTTAACCATCGCACTTGCTTATAGCTACGTTGAAGTTTTACAAAGAATATTAATCGCTGAAATGGAAGGCAAAGATTTACGTCTCAAGGAAATTCAATCCATGATGAATATGAATCTAAAAAATCAATTGGAAATACTCCAACAAGCCTTACCAGAAAATACCCCTCAACAAATCAAAAAATGGCTCGATCAATTCAAATAAATATCACTGAATCAATAAAACCCGTCTTAAACGCTAATTAACAACGTTTGGACGGGTTTATGTATTCTCCTAGATTGGATTTAAACATTGAGTAAATGAATGTTGTTTTGATAGATGGGCAGTGGCTAGATAACTAGAAAAATAAATGGGAAATCATTAAACGCGTTATAGGTAAATGCAAAAGGTATGATGCGTCCGTCAAACATGCACCGTCAGCCAGTAAATTTAATGAAAAAGAATTAAGTCCAAGAAATTGTGTAATTTAATCGAATTTTTATACGCATGAAGTAGCCAACTGTTTCATCAATGAATACCAAAAGTGTCCCTCGTTTTTCTGACGAGTACCCAAAGTGTCCCTCGTTTTTTCGACGAGTACCCAAAGTGTGCCTCGTTTTTTCGACGAGTACCCAAAGTGTGCCTCGTCTTCTCAACGAGTACCCAAAGTGTCCCTCGTTATCGACGAGTTTAAAACATTAGCCTCGTTCCCCCAAAAAGTATTCGTTATAATTGTTTGTTGTAACTTAAAAGTGAATTATTTTCAGTTGACATTAAGATCAGTGACCTGTGGCCATTAAACCAGGACCTACACTATTATTGTTACACAAATTTGTAGACTTCCTATGAGAAAGGACACTAAAAATATTTTCTACAAAGCTATCTCGTAACTTCCAATAATGTCTAATTTCGTTTCGTGAAAATAAGTGAAGTTTTTTCTTGACAATGAGAAATGGGGTCTGTAGTATGTAAATAGTAACCATTACTATTGTTGAAAGAAGGGAAATTAATGAAAAATAAAGTAGCACGCAGCTTACTGTCAGTTTTTCTTGTATTAGGCATTCTGTTCACAACAACAAGCCGTATAAAAGCTCAAGATAAATTAGAAGTGAAGACAACTTTTTATCCGGTTTATTTTTTAGCCCAGCAAATAGCAGGCGATTTAGCCAATGTAAGTATGTTACTGGATGCCAATCAAGATCCGCATAATTATGAAATTAGCGCGAGTGATGTAGCCGATGTGCAAAAAGCAGATTTATTTATTTATCAGGATGATGAAATGGAATTTTTCGTTCAGGATTTACTTGGGGTGGTTAATCCCGAAACAACCTATGTGCTAGAAGCAACAGCCGACTTAAGTCTATTGGCAGGTGCAGCTGAAGATGAAGACGACCACGATCACGACCACGACCACAGTCACGCCTATGATCCGCATACTTGGTTGGATCCATCGTTCTATGCGCAACAAGCTGAAAATGTCTTGAATGCTTTTGTTAGTTTAGATGAAGCGAATGCGGAAGTTTATCAACAAAACTATCAAGCGCTTATTGATGAACTGAATGCTTTAAATGAAGAATATAAAGCAGCTTTAGAAAATCGTAGTGATCGTCGCTTTGTGGTCCAACATGCAGCCTTTGGATATATTGCCCATGCTTATGATTTAGAACAAGTTTCCATTGCTGGTCTATCAACTAGTCAAGAACCCAGTGCGAAAGAAATCGCAACGATGCAAGATTTTGTTATTAAAAATAATGTAGAGATCATTTATGTTGATCCCTCAAGTAATAGTGCGATTGCAGAAACCGTTGCGCAAGCAAATAATGCCGAACTTCGTCCTTTACGTACCTTAGAAAGTGTATCCTCAGATGAGCTAGCACAAGGTGTTGATTACTTTGATGTCATGAGGGATAATTTGATTGAATTATCACGTTAAATCCCGTATAGTTTAAATGATTTAACTGGCTATCACTTAAGAAAAAACAGTAGAAGGTGAAAGAAATCGCAATTATTGAGGTTAAAGACTTGTCATTTTATTATGAACAAGAAAAAGTATTAAATAATATCAGTTTTAGTATCAATACAGGCGAGTTTGTTATTTTAACAGGTGAAAACGGAGCAGCCAAATCTACGCTGATAAAAAATATTATTGGCTTATTAAAGCCGGCCACGGGAGAAGTAAAGATTGCTAAAGAAAATCACTTAGGTGAACCTTTGTCTATCGGCTATGTTCAGCAAAATGTATCATCATTTAATGCAGGCTTCCCAAGTACAGTCCAAACCTTTGTTGAATCAGGACGTTATAGTAAAAATCGTTGGTTTAAAAAATTAGATGCGGAAGACCATGAACATGTGGAGCGTGCTTTAGCTTCTGTTGGGATGCAGGATATTCGTCATAAAAAAATTGGTGATTTATCAGGGGGACAAAAACAACGGATTAGTTTAGCCAGAGTTTTTGCGCTTGACCCCGACTTGTTTGTTCTGGATGAACCAACGACAGGAATGGATGTTAGTTCTCGTGTTAACTTTTATAAACTATTGAAACATAGTGTCAAACATCATGGAAAAACCATCTTAATGGTGACACATGCCGATAAAGAAATTGAAGGTTATTACGATCGTGAAATTCGATTGATTCGAGAGGAGGGGTCGCCATGGAGATGTTTCAGTATGACTTCATCCAGCGCGCGTTAATCGCGGGGGTAGCAATATCTTTTATTATGCCGGTCATTGGTTTGCTGCTTATATTAAGACGCCAATCGCTATTAGCCGATACTCTTTCGCACATTTCTTTAGCAGGAGTAGCGCTAGGAGTATTGCTAGGAGTCAATCCGACGATAACAACTCTTATTGTTGTCGTTATTGCTTCTATCATTATTGAGTATTTACGCGTTGCCTACCGCAATTATTCGGAAATTTCAGTTGCGATGATGATGGCAACAGGCATGGCCGTAGCCCTTGTTTTAGTAAGCCTAAATACAGATTCCAGTAATTTTAGGATTGATCAGTATTTATTTGGTTCGATTATTTTGATTCAAACACAAGAAGTATGGATGTTAGCCATTTTAGCTATTCTCATTATCGTTTTATACATCGTATTTAGAAAACCACTTTATATCTTGAGCTTTGATGAAGCGACCGCCCATACTAGCGGCTTACCTGTTCGCTTGATGTCAGTTGTGTTTTCGATCATTACCGGTGTTGCGATTTCCATTATCATGCCAATCATTGGTGCGTTACTCATTTCAGCGCTTATCGTTATTCCGTCTGCGACCGCCATTAAAATTTCAAAAAGTTTTACCCAAACCATTGTGATTGGTATCATCATTAATTTGATTGGGATATTTATTGGGATTGCCTTTTCATTTTATTATGGTCTACCTCCTGGAGCAGCCATTACGCTTTGTTTCGTGGCCATTTTCATCATCGTTTCTATTTTTAATCGTATAGCTTCAAAACCCACAAATAAATAACTCTTTATGATAAGTCAGATTCATCTCAAATGATGTTGTCTGGCTTATTTTTTTGTTCTAAAACGGCTAAAGCTTGAAAGGGTCTTTGCTTGATTTTTAGGCATTAAAATAGCAATATTAAATTGAAAGGAGTAGTTAATTTATTGACTTGAATACCTTTCAAATAAGTTTAATTTCTAGTCAAAGAACCTATGATATAAGGAGGAAAGATATGAAATTCAAATGGTCGCTTCTAATGCTACTTATTGGAATTGTATTTTTAACTGCATGTGAGGATAAAACTACTACTACCACTTCAACGAATTCAGATGGCGATTTTGCTATTACAGAATATAGTGGACCGACTTTATCGATTGTGGTAGGTTCAGAAAATGAAGAACTAGAACCAATCCTTGAAAGCTTTGCTCGTGAAAACAAAAAAATATCACCATGGATTACCTAGGCCCACTTGATATTATGCGAATGCTACAAAGCGGTGATATACCCTACGATGCAGTATGGCCAGCCAGCTCTATTTGGCTGACACTAGGTGATACCAATCGTGTACTAGATCATAGCCAAACGACTTCAATTTCACCCGTTGTATTTGGGATTAAACAATCACTTGCTGAAGAACTTGGTTTCGTTGGCACAGATGTTTACATAGCGGATATTATTGAAGCGATTGAAAATGACCAATTGAATTTTGCGATGACCTCTGCAACGCAGTCAAACTCTGGAGCTTCAGCTTATATTGGCTTTTTAACTGTTATCGCAGGTAAAGAGGAAGGGCTGACTTCTGAGGATTTAACTGATGAGGCTGTGAGAGAACAAATTACTACCTTATTATCTGGAGTTAATCGCTCCTCTGGAAGTTCTAATTGGTTGGTTGATTTATTTTTATCTGGTGGCTATGATGCAATGGTTAACTACGAAACGCTGATTATTCAAACCAATTTAGAACTGGAAAAGAACAATCAAGAAACTTTGTATATGGTTTATCCAGTGGATGGTTTGTCGCTGAGTGATTCACCGCTTGCTTATGTTGACCATGATAATGATGACATGGAAGCATTGTTTTTAGAACTTCAGAATTATTTATTAAGTGATGAAGCTCAAAATGAAATTGAAAAAACAGGTAAACGCTCAGCCTATGGGACGATTCGACCTGAAAATGAAAAAGTTTTTCGTTCTGAATGGGGTATGGATACTGAGCGTGTACTGGCTGCCATAAGATGGCCGCAAGCAGATGTCATAATGGAAGCTTTATCGCTGTATCAATCTCAATTTAAAAAGCCAGCTTTAACCATGTATGTCTTAGACTTCTCAGGAAGTATGCATGGCGATGGCTATGATCAAATGATAGCGGCTTTAGAAGAAGTCCTCATCCCTGAAAATGCCGCTGAGAATTTATTGTTAGGAACAAGTGAAGATTTAACTTATCTCATTCCTTTTGGAAGTGGTGTCTTAGATGTCGAATCTGAAAAAGGTAATGCTGAAGAATTATATACGGATGCAAAAAGTTATGAATTGTCCGGTTCAACTTACATGTATGAAGGCATTATTGAAGCTTTAGAACGGCTTGCTTTGGATAACGAAAGTGAACTCGATAAATACAATCCAGCTGTTGTTGTGCTAACAGATGGAATGCCAAATGGAGATAAAGATTTTCTTGACTTAGAACGTTTTTATAAGGACTATGCCTACGATATTCCTGTTTTCTCAATCATGTTTGGCTCTGCTTCAGATGATGAATTAAGTAAAATTGCCAATTTAACACGGGCTCGTGTCTTTGATGGGCGGGAGAATTTGATTGAAGCATTTCAACAAGTGAAAGGATACAACTAATATGAAAGGACAAGGCAGACAAAATTTGTTAGCAATGATTAGTTCAATTGTGACGTTTCTAGTGATGTTCTTTATATTGGATTGGCCGATTATCCTAACGGTTGTTTTAGCTATCGCGATTTTCTTTGGTGTGTTTATGTTAACAAAACCTGTTTTAAAAATAGGTGATATTGAACTGGAGCGTTTAGCCGATGGTATTCAGAATCCACTAATCGCTGAAAAAGCACAAAGCTTAAGTGGAATTGCCCAAAATATCTTGGATTATTTAGAAGATGCTCCAAAGGAAATCTCGTCATCGCGACATTTTTTGAACTATTATTTGCCTACAGCCAATAAAATTATCGGAAATTATTTACATTTAAAAAGAGCCAATGTTTCGACCGACAAGTTTAATCTCATCACGGAACGAACGGTAGAATCTTTGGATTTACTTAATCAGGTCTTTGCTCAGCAAAGAGATAACTATTATAAAGATCAGATGTTAACGTTAGAAGTTGAAACAGAATTACTTGAAAAAACGATACGATTGGGAGGAGGTAGTTAATGAAGACACGCTTATGGGGACTCATTGTACTTGTCTTAGTTATTATTTCCGCTGTTGGTTATACTCTGCTTCAAGGGAATCGACTGGATGAAGTAGAACTAAGAGGGTTTTTAGGAGGAGAAAAGTCAGGCTTATTTAGTAACCCTTAATTTCTTAAGTATATCGATGATGAGTATGGAATCACATTAAATTACCGCATCGATGGATCCTTTGATATGGTCCAAGGGGATATTGAAGGACAAGATTACTTATTTCCATCCAGTCAGTTAGCTTTAGAATTATATCAAGACTTAAATCGCCCCTTGGTTGCCGATGATATTGTTTTAAATACGCCGATTGTTTTATATTCAAGACGTTTAGTGACCAATGCCTTAGAAAAAGAAGGGGTTGTAACCATTCGTGATGGTGTTCATTATGTTAATATGCAAATGTTAGCGGAAATGATTGTTAACCGAACCTCTTGGGCTGATATCGGAATTCCACAACTTTATGGAAATGTTTTGGTCGATACCACAGATCCTAATGCATCCAATTCAGGGAATATGTTTCTAGGCTTACTTGCCAATAGTTTGAATAACAACCAAGTTGTTAACGAAAATACCGTCAATGATATCTTGCCGAAAATAAAAGATATTTACCAAGCCATTGGTTTTATGCAAACAACATCATCTGATATGTTCAAACAATTTTTACGCCAAGGAGTTGGCGCCTATCCTATTATTGCAGGTTATGAAAATCAGTTGCTTGAATTTTCAAAATTACAACCGGATGTTTACGAACAAGTGCGTGATCAAATTGTGATTTTATATCCTGAGCCAACAGTTTGGTCATCACACGTATTAATCGGCTTAACTGATCAAAGTGAAGTGCTCATAGATGCCTTAATAGATAGAAAAGTTCAAGATATAGCTTGGCGTGAACATGGCTTTAGAACAGTTGTCTCAGGAGCTAATAATGAAGCTGTCTTTGACACTCCAGGAATAGCGACTGAAGTGACCCAAATTATGCCCATGCCAGATATTGATACGATGCTTTTGTTAATGGACGCTATTAAATAAAATAAATATCAAAGGGGACATACTCGATGAGCGAAAATAGTGAAATTACACTCGATAATTTGATGAAAAACAATCTAAAAGCACAAGCCCAAGTCAATCCAAATGAAATAACTGCTGAAGTTGAACGCCAAGTAGCCACGCTTTCTAATGAAGAACGGCAACGGGTCAATGAAATTAAAACATCGATTAACTTGCAAGATAGTCAATTGCTTAGTATTTATGGAAGTAATTCACAAAAAAATTTAGCACAGTTTAGTGAACAAATTTTATCCGAAGTGCGTAGTAAAGATGTGGGTGAAATTGGTACATTAATGTCAGATTTAATGGTTAAAGTCCGTGACTTAGATATAGCAAACATTGATGATGGCGGTTTTTTATCGAAAATCCCTTTTTTAAATAATGCTAAGCGTATAGTAGAAAGATATTTAGCCAAATATGACGTCATGGAAACACAAATTGATAAAATCCAAGCCTCGTTAGAAGCCGGACGCATGGAGCTACTTAAAGATATTGGTACATTCGATAAACTGTATGAGAAAAATGTGGAATACTTCAATGAGTTACAATTGTATATTGTAGCAGGTGAAGAAAAAATCACTGAAATGCGAGAAGAAACTTTACCAAAATTATTTGAACAAGCCCAGGCGAGTGGCGATCCGATGGCTGTACAAGTCGTGAATGATTTTAATGAAACCATCAATCGATTTGAAAAGAAAATATTTGATTTAAAAACATCTAAAACAATGGCCATTCAAACGGCTCCACAAATTAAATTGATTCAAAATAATGATAAATTGTTAGTGGATAAAGTAACGGATGCGATAAATAACACCATCCCTTTATGGAAATTACAAGTGGTGATTGCTTTAGGAATGCAAAAACAAGGTCAAGTCCTCCAAATGCAAAAAGACGTATCAGATACAACCAATGAATTGCTCAAACGGAATTCAGCCAGTCTAAAACAAAATACCTTAGACGTTGCAAGAGAATCTGAGCGTTCGACGATTGATATTGAAACCTTGAAAAAGGTCAATGAAGATCTTATTTCAACAATCGAAGAAAGCTTAGAAATCCAAGAAAATGCTAAGAAAGCTCGTTTTGAAGCTGCCATAGAATTAGAGAAAATTGAGTCAGACTTACAAGCGACCTTATTAAAGACGATTAAATTTTAGAAAATAAATAAATAAATTCATTCCCCTGCATCAAAAAAGCAATCAATTGATATAGGGGTGTTATTTTCCGAACTTTACTATCAATTTATATCTAAATGTTAAGTTTTTTGCTATAATAGAAGGAGAAATTGATGGAGGGAAATGTGTTATGAGTCAAGCAACCAAAGTAAGACGCAATCATCGCTTAGTATATATTACTCAGTATTTAACCCAGCGTCCAAATCAATTAGTTCATTTGTCATATTTTGCTGATTATTTTAATTGTGCTAAATCATCTATTAGTGAAGATCTAGATTATATCCGTGGTGTGTTATCTGAAAATCAAATGGGAACGATTAAAACAATTTCTGGGGTATCAGGAGGAGTCCTATATCAACCGATGGTTGGAGAGACTGAAGCCCAGCAATTAATTCAAACACTTTTCCAACAACTTAAAACAGGTAAACGCATTTTACCGGGTAATTATATTTATTTAACCGATATTTTACAACAGCCTTCATTAGTTCATTCTATTGCTAAAAAAATTGCGTCAGTTTATCAAGATAGAGGCATTGACGTGGTTGTAACGATTGAAACTAAAGGAATTGGACTAGCTGCGGCAGTGGCTCACTTTTTAAATGTCGATTATTTAGTGGTTCGTAGAGATTCTCAGGATACAGAAGGCTCAACCATTTCAACGAATTTTGTATCGGGAATCCACAGGACTGTTAAAAAAATGGAATTAAGTAAATCAAGCTTAAAAGCAGACAGCAAAGTTCTCATCGTCGATGATTTTATGCGTAATGGGGGAACGATGGAAGGTTTAGTTAATTTAATGCATGAATTTGATTGCTATGTCGATAGCATTTGTGTGTTAGTGGATAACTCTCCGGAGTTGCAAACCAACTTACCCGACTATCAATCGTTAATAAAAGTTGAAATAGTTTATGACCAAGAAAGTAGTAAATTTGTCTTGGCAGTAGAAAAAGGAACAATATTTATTTAGAATAGTATGTTGGTGTTTAATTGTCCGTAATTTTCTACTATAATATAGATGCATTTAATTAAATGATGTATATCACATAAGGGGTGTTTTGATGAGGAAACGAATGGCTGTCGTGTTAGCTGCTGGTAAAGGAACGAGAATGAAGTCTCAATTACCAAAGATGCTTCATGCAATCAATGGTTTGTCGATGGTTGAACACGTTGTTCGCGCCGTTCAACAGAACCATGTTGAAGACATAGTATCCATTGTTGGCTATGGAGCTGATCAAGTTGAAGCTACTTTAGGTTCATCTTCAAGTTATGCTTTTCAGGCTGAACAATTAGGAACAGGCCATGCTGTTTTACAAGCGAAGGATTTATTGATTGATAAAGAAGGAAGTACTTTAGTCATATGTGGGGACACACCATTATTAACGAGTGAAACTCTAAATAAATTATTTGAAACACATGAAAATTCATCAAGTTCAGCGACTGTTTTAACGGCCATTGTAGGAGATTCTACGGGTTATGGACGTGTGATTCGTGACGAGAATCAAACAGTTGTCAAAATTGTTGAACAAAAGGATGCGAATGCATCAGAGTTAGCTGTGAGAGAAATCAATACAGGGACTTATGTTTTTGACAATCAAAAACTCTTTAAAGCATTGGAGAAAGTAACCAATGATAATGCACAAGGTGAGTATTATTTACCAGATGTCATCGAAATTATGAAAAATGATGGAGATACTGTTTCGGCACACATTTTAGAAGATATGAATGAAGCCATTGGTGTTAATGATCGTGTTGCCTTAGCCAAAGCCGGTCAAATCTTAACCAAACGAATTAATGATTACCATATGCGTAATGGGATAACCTTAGTAAATCCTACGAATACATACATCGAAGTTGATGTTGAAATTGGTCAAGATACGATAATTGAAGCAGGTGTGAGCCTAAAAGGTAAAACAACGATAGGTTCAAATTGTGTTATTGGCTCTAATTCGGAAATCGATAGCAGTGTGATTGCCGATTATGTTGCAATCAAACAGTCGGTCATCGAATATTCACAAATTGCTGAAAAAGTTACTATCGGTCCTTTTGCTCATCTTAGACCTCAATCAGTGATTGGTGAAGAGGTTCATATTGGGAACTTTGTTGAAGTTAAAAACAGCAATGTCGGAGCCAAAACTAAAGCAGGCCACCTAACATATATCGGAGATGCGGATATCGGTCAAGATGTTAATGTAGGCTGTGGAACAATTTTTGTTAACTATGATGGGAAACATAAGCACCGTTCTAAAGTAGGTGACAATGCATTTATTGGCTGTAATGCTAATATTGTGGCCCCTGTCGAAGTTGGAAATCGTGCTTTTGTTGCAGCAGGGGCTACCATAACAAAAAATGTTGAAGATGAAGCTTTAGCCATTTCACGTGTTGATCAAAAAAATATACCAAACTATTGGGAAAAACTTCAAAACAAATAATTAATTGGAGGATAAAAAAGTGCGCGCACAATCATATAAAGACTCGAGTTTGAAAATTTTTTCACTACGTTCTAATGAACCCTTGGCAGCTAAAATTGCTGAAGAAGTTGGAGTGGAACTGGGAAAAATCTCTATCTCACATTTTGCGGATGGTGAAATTAAGGTAAACATTGAAGAAAGTATCCGTGGTGATAATGTTTATATCGTTCAATCAACCTCATATCCGGTGAATGATAATTTGGTTGAATTACTCATCACTATCGATGCATTAAAAAGAGCCAGTGCAAAGACAATTAACGTTGTCATTCCATATTATGGCTATGCTCGTCAAGACCGCAAGGCAAATTCAAGAGAGCCAATTACAGCTAAGTTAGTTTCAAATATGATTACTGTAGCTGGAGCAACACGTGTTTTAGCTTTAGACTTGCACGCTGCTCAAATTCAAGGTTTCTTTGATATTCCTCTAGACCACTTAGTAGGCGCTCCGCTATTAGCTAACTATTTCATTCAACATCAATTAGAAGGTGATGGAGTGGTTGTCGTTTCACCTGATCACGGTGGAGTAACGCGCGCAAGAAAATTAGCGGAATTTTTAAAATCACCCATTGCGATTATTGATAAGCGTCGTCCGAAAGATAATGTAGCGGAAGTCATGAGTATTATCGGAGAAGTTGAAGGTAAAACATGTATTTTAATCGATGATATGATTGATACTGCTGGTACCATCACTTTAGGAGCACAAGCTTTAATTGACAAAGGGGCAAAAGAAGTTTATGCATGTTGTACACATGCGGTCTTCTCAAATCCGGCGATTGAACGTCTAGAAGCTTCGCCTATTAAAAAAGTTGTCGTAACAGATTCAATTTTATTGGACGAAAGCAAGAAAATGGACAAATTAGATACCGTTTCAGTGGCTCAATTGATGGCAGAAGCCATTATAAGAATCCATGAAAATCGTTCAGTTAGCCCATTATTTAATGAGAAATTCAAAATTATTGAGTAAAAATAATCTAAGCCAAGGAGAAACTTTCCTTGGCTTTTTTATGGATGAAATATTTAATGGTTTAATTCATATAAAATATTAAAATCAAAAAAATGTTATCATTCAATTCATTCATAAATTCATCATTTATCAATTAAATAAAGTGTTGGACAAAATAACTTATTTTTATTTAGAATTGTAGCTAAACCAACGGATTACCGCTATAATAGGCATGTAGTGTTTTCAAATACTTTTATGTATCGAGAGGAGGGGTTAAGTGAATAATCGATATGAATGGAACAATCTGTTGCGATTTGTTGCTGTTATCGTTGGGTCACTCGTTTCATTAGCCTGTATTTATTTATCGTTTTATATTAAATTTGCGGGTGATATTCCAGCACGAAACTTCAGAGCGTTCGAGGGCAGTTATTTATGGATATTTATTGGGTTCATTATTATCAATATTCTGTTCGAAACCTATATTTTTTATAATAAAACAGTATTGGACTTGTTTTATTTTACGATGTTAAGTCAATTAGTTTTAACGATTTTTATGATGGCTGTAACCTATGCGGGAAGCTGGTTAACCTTCCCAAGAAGTGTTATTATGATAAATTTTGTTGTTGGAACTTTTGGGATGTTTCTATATAATTCCTTTGTCTATTGGGCATACCATCGTATTCGAGGGAAGAAAAAAATATTGGTGGTAGGTGATGAGAAAAGTGCAATCAATGCGATTCGTAACTTTGATTTAATGAAGAATCGACGTCATGAAGTCACTCATGTTGTCTTATCGAATTACTATAATAATGTGAGAAATAATGCAGATGAAGTGGATATTGTTTATGTAACGGGACATATTGAAGAGTCTGAAAGGGTTAAAATTTACGAATATCTTACCGAACAAAATAAAAAAATGTTTTTAAGTCCAAACTTTCAAAACTTAATGATGGTTAAACCGAATATTATGAACTTCGAAGATGAAAGTATTATTGAAGTATCGCCTTTTAAAATTTCAGCAGAAGAAGAGCTTATTAAACGTTCAATTGATATTTTGGTAGCTTTAGTGTTAATTGTTATCACGGCGCCTATTATGTTGATTGCCATGATTGCTATTAAACTCGATTCACCTGGTCCTGTTTTATATAAGCAGGAACGTATTACAAAAAATCAACGGGAATTTAATATTTTGAAGTTTCGTTCGATGTCAGTTACGGCTGAACAAGATTCAGGTCCGGTGCTAGCGACTTCTAATGATTCGCGAGTGACAAAGGTAGGCCGTACGATTCGAAGTTTACGGATTGATGAATTGCCTCAATTATTTAATGTGTTAAAAGGGGATATGTCGCTTGTGGGACCACGTCCTGAACGACCGTTTTTTGTGAATCAATTTAAAGAAGCTAATCCTTATTACAGCTTAAGACATAATGTGCGTGCTGGAATAACTGGTTATGCACAAGTTTACGGAAAGTATAGTACGGATTTTAATAGTAAGTTAAATTTTGATTTGCTTTATATCAAAAACTACTCTCTATCGTTTGATTTTAAATTGTTATTTCAAACAGTCAAAATTTTATTTGATAAAGTAAGTTCTCGCGGTGTGGATGAAGAAGAACAAGAAATACATGCGGACTGGACTGACTTTGAAGATAAATTAATCATTATTGAATAAATACCTTTTAGCCTATCAAGTTATTGATGGGCTATTTATTATTATAGTGACTTAAATCTTATGGAACTATCGATTTGAGCGGCATCTAAATTATGTTTTTTGTTAATTTGAAAGTCATAAAAATAGTCAGTGAAAATAACATATGCTATACTGAAACCATAAATCCAAATAAGAAAGGTGATTTAAATGAAAAAAGGTTTAAAAGCTTTAAGTAGTCTTTTGATTGCACTATTAGTAGCATTACAAATTGTACCTGCCGTAGGCGCACAAGAATCTGATGTAAAAACAATTTTACAAGAGATTAATCAAGCTAACGCTGAAGTAACATCGATGAGTGGAGATGGATTTATTTCACTTGCGATGGTTAGTAACGAACAACGTGCTGATTTAGGACAATTAAACTATGACTTTTCCTACAATGTTGATCCTCGCTTTGGCTTAGAAGCTCATGGTGAAGTTGTTTCTCCATTTATTGGCGAAGCATTAGGATTTGACCTTTTCTATGAAAATGCAGTAGGTTATTTATTTGATGGAACAGCGTGGCAAGCACAAGATTTTAGTGCAGAAGAAAAAGAAATTTCAGATGCTTTCTATCAAGCGTTAAACGAAATGTCTGGAATGGAAGAAACACCTGAAGCGCAAGCAAGTCTTGATTTAAATGAAAAATATACTGATTTTGAAGAAACAGATACTGAATATGTATTTTCTTTAAAACAAAATATTAATGCTGATGAATTATGGGCAGATCTTAATTCAGTTGTTGATTTAAACGCTGTTAAAGAAGAAGCAATTCAACAAGCAGAAACAGAAGCGGGTCAAGAATTAGACCAAGAAACAAAAGATATGATTGACTCTATGTATAGTGCTGATATTTTAGATGTATTCTTAAAAACAAATCCAGTATTTACTACTCATTACGACAAAGAAACATTACGTTTAACTAAAATGGCTTTTGAATTCCAAATTAACTTAGCTGACTTTGTACCTGCTGATGTTGTAGCGGAAGAAGACATGAGTGCTATGCCACAAGTTATTATTGTTGCTGGTGAAATGAACTTTGCTAATTATGGTGAACAATTTGATATTGCTGTTCCTCAAGAAGCAATTGATAGTTTAGTTCCAACTGAAACAGAAACACCAACAGAAACTGACACAGAAACTGAAGATGGTGAGACAACAGATGAGTCTGTTGAAGAAACGATTGAAGATGTAGTGGAAGAATCTGCTGAAGAAACAGAAACAACAGAAGAAACAACTGAGGAAACTGTTGAAGAATCGGCTGAAGATGCAGAATAATTAGTTTAAATTAAATTTAGAAATTAGATCAAGTAACGCTTGATATGCTCCCCCTAAAGTAGACGCTGAAAAAGTAAAACTACTTTTGGGGGAGTTTTTATGCGTTCAAATAGTAAACATACGTGGGAAGAATTGGAAAGATTTATTCGA